>CALDLZ010000503.1 GCA_937915335.1 uncultured Faecalibacterium sp. | reverse complement strand
GGCCCCTATGGGGCCGTTTTGCAAACCCCGCGTTTTCACGCGGGGTTATGATTATCCAGAAACTTTTACAGCGTATTCGCCTTCTGAATCAAACTGCGGATATGGTGGGCCAGCATTTCGATGGCGGGGCCATTCTCGCCGCCATTGGGGATGATGATATCGGCGTTGCGCTTGCTGGGTTCCACGAAGGCTTCATGCATGGGTTTGACGGTGGTGCGGTACTGGGCGATGACGCTGTCCAGGGAGCGGCCGCGCTCCTTGACATCCCGCAGGATGCGGCGGAGGATGCGCTCGTCGGCATCGGTATCCACATAAATTTTATAATCGAACAGGTTGCACAGCTCAGGCTCGGCCAGCAGCAGGATGCCCTCCACGATGAGCACGGGGGCCGGCTCGATGTGCTGCACCTCGTCGCTGCGGTTGTGGTCGGCGTAGTCGTACACGGGGCACTCGATGGAGCGGCCCTCCTTCAATTCCCGCAGGTGCTCGATGAGCAGATCGTTGTCAAAGGCATCCGGGTGGTCGTAGTTCAGTTTGCAGCGCTCGGAAAAGGGAAGCTCGTCGTGGCGTTTATAGTAGCTGTCGTGGGAGATCAGACGCACCTCGTCCTCCCCGAACAGATCCTTGAGCCGGTAGGCCAGTGTGGTCTTGCCGCTGCCCGAGCCGCCTGCGATGCCGATGATCAGATTGTTCATGTTCCAAAATCCTCCCGCCTGCCGATTTCGGTAGAAAAACCGGTCAAAATAAGCTATAATAAGTATATTGTGGAGTGGTTCCACGGTTTCTTACTGCATATCATATCACAAATCCGAAGTTTTTGACAGAGTAAGAGGGAAATTGATGAAAAAGATCGTTCCGGCCCCCTACATTGACCAGACAGACCGCTGGGTGAACGGCTGCGAGAGCATCAGCAGCGTGATGCTGCTGCAATCGGCAGGCATTGATATTGACCCGGACGTGTTCATTGAGCGTGACCTGCCTCACGCACCCTACTGGGAGCAGGACGGCAGGCTCTACGGTCCCGACCCGATGTTCGTCTATCCCGGCGATCCGCACGACCACACCGGGTATGGCTGCTACGCACCCTGCATTGTGCAGGCGCTGCAGAGCGCCTTGGAGCATGAGGGAGCCGCTGACCGGTTTGAGGTGCTGGACGTGAGCGGTGAAACCGCCGCCCGGCTCTGCCGCTTTCTGGATGAGGGGATGCCGGTGGTGTTCTGGGCAACGCTGGATTTCACCCCGGTGCCCGAGGAACGGGATCACTGGCTGCTGGTCGACGGCACCGATTTTGTATGGAAGTGCCACGAGCACTGCCTGCTGCTGGTGGGTTACGATGAGGAAAACTACTGGTTCAATGACCCGTGGCATAACCATGGGGTCTGCGCCCGGCCCAAGGAGCTGGTGGAACGCTGCCACGCGGCGCAGGATTCCTACGCCGTGACCCTGCGCCGGAAATAAGAAAGGCGGAATATGAAAAAAGAGAAATTGAAACAGAATGTCAAAGGCTATGTCCAGCAATTCGAGGATGGCGGCCTGCGGCTGCTGAAAAAGGGGCAGAAGGGGATCGTCCATGCCATTTTCAGCCGTTTCGGGCTGGTACTGGTACTGCTTCTGCTGCAGGTGGGTCTGCTGTTCAGCATCTTCCGGTGGTTTGGCAACCTGTGGCCCCATTAC
>CALDLZ010000502.1 GCA_937915335.1 uncultured Faecalibacterium sp. | reverse complement strand
GCGGCCCGGCGGTTGTACTTCTGGTCAAGGAAGAAGCCGGTTTTCTGACCGTTCTCGAAATCGACGTGATAGTAAACCCCGTTCTCGTAGATCTCGGTCTGGGTGCTGGCGGGGTGGGTCTCGCCGGGCAGGTCGAACCAGCCTTTGTTCTGCTCCAGACCTTCCTTGGCACGCAGAGCCTCATCATTGCGCTCGTAGATGCCGTCGATGGTCTGGCCATCGTCCCGCAGGACCTCGGCCAGAAGGGGGAAGAGGATGGGTTTGAGCTTTTCCATGCCCACGCTCAGGGTCTGGGTGACGAGAATGTTGTTGAAGCGGTCCACGGTCAGACCCGGGAACTGGTCGGCCTCGCCAAAGATGACGCGGCAGGCGGTCAGGTCGGCGGGCTCCAAAACGGTCTTGCGGTAGGCCCAGGCATATTCGACCCGGCGCTTCCAGAACGCGGCATCAAAGGTGTCGTTGGCGTTGCGGGAGATGAGCCGTACCCGGATCTTGCTCTTGAGAGAGAGGAAGCCGGTACCCAGATAGGCACCTTTGGTGCTGACCACATCGACCAGCGTGCCGTTCTCAGGCTCCACCTCCGGGGCGTTCAGGATGTCATTTTCATACACCCAGGGGTGGTCGCCCACCAAAAGCCCCTCGGCGTGTTTGTTGACGGTATAGATGGGGTAATTGCGAGAAGATTTCATAGCTGCTCCTGTTATAACTGGCTCACCCTCTCGGGGCGAGGATGCTAAAATTTCATACTAATATTTATTCTAACATAAAAACGTGCTAGAATAAATACAAAATCACAGAAACGAGGAAATGGCCATGGAAATTGAACGCAAATGGATGGTGAACGGCTGGCCGGAGGGCGAAAATTTCCCGGCGCTGCCGCTCAAGGAAGAGTTTGCCATGCGGCAGGGCTATATCAGCGTGCGGCCCACTGTCCGCATCCGGGAAGAAGCGCTCAAGGGCGGCGAGACTGCCTATATCCTCTGCTTCAAGTCCAGCGGCGGGCTGGCCCGGGAGGAGATCGAGCGCCCCATGGACAAAGAGCTGTTCGAGGAGCTGGAGACCAGGATCATCGGCAAGCCTCTTATTCAGAAGCTTCGCCGGAGCTACACCCTGCCGGACGGCCTTGTGCTGGAAGTGAACCATGTGGACGAGGGTCAGCCCACCGAGTTCTGGTACGCCGAGGTGGAGTACCCTACCGTGGAAGCCGCCCGGAACTGGAAGCCGGAAGCCGTTGGCCTTGCCGATTACCTCAACGATGATGTCACCGACCAGCCCGGCCAGAGTATGGGTGCTTATTGGGAGCAGACAAGAGGATAAGAGGAACGCCTGTCGGCAGCCGCTGACAGGCGTTCTTCTTATCTTACTTTTTGTGGTACATCCGGTCTGCTTCCTCATAGGTGGGCTCGCAGGTCAGATATATGCCCAGCTTCTTCACGGTATCCATATCCACACTGGACAGGATGACGGTGGAGTGCATATCACAGCCCTTGAGGCTGGAAAGCTGCTTCTGTGCGGCCGAGCTGGAAAGGGCAATCAGAATCTCGTCGGTGTGCAGGCGGGGATTCTTGCTGCCCAGGTAGTTGGTCTTGAGGGTCTGGATGGGTTCGATGGCGGAAGCGGAGACGAGGTCGAGCTCCTGGTCGATGCCGGCCAGCTTTTTCAGGGCGTTGAGCAGGGCGGAGGAAGCTGCACCCAGCAGGGGGCCGGTCTTGCCGGTGACAACGGTGCCGTCGGGCAGTTCAATGGCGGCGGCGGGAGCACCGCCGGTCTTGTTGGAGACAGCATGTGCGGCCTGCTCCACCGGACGGCTGCCCAGAGTCAGCCCGGCCTGGTTCATCAGCAGCTCCAGCTTGTAGACCTCGCTCTGTACCTGCGCGCCGTTCTTCAAATCGCACAGGGACTTGAAGTAACGGCGGACGATCTCATTGCGGGATGCCTCACAGCAGGCCTCATCATCCACGATGCAGTTGCCGGCCATATTCACGCCCATGTCGGTGGGGGACTTGTAAGGGCTCTTGCCTGCGATCAGCTCGAACATGGCGTTGACCACGGGGAAGATCTCAATATCGCGGTTGTAGTTGACAGCGGTCTTGCCGTAAGCCTCCAGATGGAACGGGTCAATCATGTTCACATCGTTCAGGTCGGCGGTAGCGGCCTCGTAGGCCAGGTTGACCGGGTGCTTGAGGGGAATGTTCCAGATGGGGAAGGTCTCGAATTTAGCGTAACCGGCCTTCACGCCCCGCTTGTGCTCGTGGTAGAGCTGGGACAGGCAGGTGGCCATCTTGCCGCTGCCGGGGCCGGGGGCCGTGATGACCACCAGCGGGCGCTGGGTCTCGATGTAATCGTTGCGGCCATAGCCCTCGTCGCTGACGATGCGGGCAACATCGTTGGGGTATCCGGGAATCTTGTAGTGCCGGAAGGTGCGGATGCCCAGGCTGTTCAGCCGCTTTTCAAAGGCTTCCACTTCGGGGGCGGAGGTGTACATGGTCACACAGACGCTGCCCACGAACAGGCCGCGCTCCTGGAACGCGTCAATGAGACGCAGAACATCCAGATCATAGGTGATGCCGTAGTCGCCGCGCACCTTGTTGCTGACGATATCCTCGGCGCTGATGACGATGACGATCTCGGCCTGATCCTTCAGCTGCAGCAGCATCTGCAGCTTGGAATCGGGCTGAAAGCCGGGCAGCACGCGGGAGGCGTGATAGTCGTCGAACAGCTTGCCGCCGAATTCCAGATACAGCTTGTTGTCGAACTGCGCGATCCGCTCCCGGATGTGCTCCGACTGCATCCGAAGGTATTTGTCGTTGTCAAAACCTTTTTTCATTCGTTGCTCCTCTTCCTGATTTCTGTTCCCTGATCCTTCCCGGGCGGCGAGCACCACAAAAGGGGCCGTGCCCGGGTTTTACACAATACAAAATCAGTATATCATATCGGACGGGCGGGTGCAATGAGAAAATCGACAAAGCCCCACCCTCCCGGCAGAGAATTTCTGCCAGAAGAGCGGGGTAGGGAGGAACAGCACGGATTTACAGGGTCAGCTGGAAGCCGCTGAGGGTCACGGTATCCGGGTCGGGTTTTTCATCATCCATAAAGGGTGTTTCGGGCGGCAGAGGGGCCTCGTGGACGACCTTGCCGCACTCGAGGTCGGGAATCGCATAGAAGGCATCTTCCAGCTCCTCGGGCAGCTGGACCTCGCCGGTGACATGCAGGGATTCGACCCGGGCCAGCAGGTCTGCGCTCTCTGCGGGAATGGTAACATCACCCAGCACATGGAGACGGCTGCCATACCGACGCAGGGCCGAAGCCGTCAGCTCAAGGTCATCGTCCACCACGGCAGTGCCGTCCTGGACAATGACCAGCTCAGTGGAATCCGGGAAGAGCGGAGCCAGTGCGGCGGCAAGGCTTTCGCACAGGATGGCCTTGGGAGTGGAGAAGCGGCAGCCCTTTGCAGCAAGTGCGGCAGTGTCCAGCTTAGGCTCCACGGCTAGGAAAAGCCGCTCGTTCCAGTACACACGGTTCTGTGCCCGCAGCAGGAAGGTGTTGTCCAGCTTGGCGGAGCGGCCCGGCAAAATCACGGCATCATCGGGGTAGACCACCAGCTTGCCGTTCAAGGTGCAGCAGGTGGACACCAGTGCGGACAGGGACTGAGGGCAGTAAATTTTGCCGTTGACCACAATGCCGGAATACTGCTGCAAGACCTCTGCCGCATCCGGGGCAATGGTCAGCTTGCCGTTGACCACCAGCACCTGCCCGGCAGTAATCTGGCTGGCGGCGTTCAACGTGAACTTGCCATTGATCACACCCGCCGAAGCATCCTCCTGCACATTGCGCAGGTCCAGGATCATGGCATCTACGTTCAGGTTCTTTTTCATAGTTCATTCCTCCGTAAGTTCGGCTTTGAGCTTGTAGCGTATCTGGACAAGGCGGCTCCGGATGGTACCGGGCGGCAGGCGGAGCAGTTGGCCAAGCTCGGTGGCATTATAGCCCACGGTGTAGCGCAGGGTGAACAGCCGGCGTTCCTCGGGCGTAAGCTTTTCCAACAGGCTGGCCGCATCCACGGCATCCAGTGCGGCATCCGATTCAGCGCCTTCTTCTTCCGGGAAGAAGGTCTCCATCAGCTGCTCTTCCTTTGCGGCACGGCGGGGCTGGTCACAGTAGAGATGCCGAGCCGTGGTGAACAGCCCAGCCTTGCACTGCCGCTCCGTAAAGCTGTCGATGAGGGTACGGTTCTGCAGCGCCCGCAGAAAGACTTCCTGGGTCAGATCCTCGGCCCGGGCTTCGTCCCGGCAGAGCTGACAGCAGAAATGCTCCAGCCTGTCCCAGAAGGTCTCGTACAGCAGCTCCCACATGGGGTGTGTCCTCCTTTCATTGCGTCGTTCTGCCTGTAAGACGAAGGAGAACGGGGAA
>CALDLZ010000501.1 GCA_937915335.1 uncultured Faecalibacterium sp. | reverse complement strand
GGTATCGATGGTCAGGACAAACTGGCCGATTTTCTGGCTGCAGTCCACGGTCTGGGAAGCGTTGTCAGCGGGGAGTACAGCCGCCAGCGGTGTGCCCGTGGAACCGGAAGCGGAAAGGCAGAGGTACTGCCCGAAGCAGGGCAAGGCCTGAAAACAGGCATAGGTACGGGTGATGGGACTGGTCATGGCGCTGCTGGCCGTACAGGGGGCCGTGCCGCTGAGGATCTGGGTGCCGCCGCTGGTACTGCAAACCCAATGCAGCGTGCCCTGGGCCTGACTGGTGCCTGCCTGAAACAACACCTTGAGAGCGCGAAGCTCAAAGGCGAAAGTGCGTTCCACACTGGATGCCGCCGCACGAAGGGTGATTTTTTCCAGCAGTTCCCACTGGCCGGAACCGCCCGGGTCCCCTTTGGGGCCTTGCGGGCCGGGTTCTCCCTGTGGGCCTGTTTTACCCTGAGGCCCGGCGGGGCCGGTTTCCCCCTGCGGGCCTTGCGGGCCGGTGTCACCCTTTTCGCCCCGGAACTCGCCGCTTTTTACGCCAGCTTTCAGCCGGTCCAGCAGAGCCTGCCAGGCGGGGGTGCCGGGTCGGGGAAGGGTACCATCCTCCGTGCCGGAATTTTCCGCCACACAGTAGCGCAGGTCGGCGCTGGTCAGAGTGCGGGTGCCGTCGGTACCCTCAAAGGCGATGTGTCCCTCGCCGGGCATTGCCGTGATGAGGGCCGGTACTTCCACAAGACCGTCCACCACCAGCGTGGAGGGAGCGGTCTTCCCGTTTGGCAGGTGCCAGAAGGCCCGCAGGGTCATGCCCTGCCACTCGCCGTCGGCTTCCACCCGCAAGGCATAGATACCCTGGTTTTTGGTGTAGCCGAACCGGAGCAGGCCGTCATAGCCCTGTAAAACGGCCCCGCCGCCCGAGAATAAACGGATCTGATGTTCGATCATACAGTTTCACTCCTTTTGTCGTGATTTTTGTTTCGGAAAAGCTTGACTTTGGTTAGATTTTTCGGTAAGATTGTGAAAAGAACGCAGAAAAAGGTGAAGATGGGATCTAACCAAAATCAGCTTACGACATTATGATATCTGAGTAAATTCAGAAAGTCAAGATGCAATCTGAATTTAGTTAGAAAATTAGCATCCTGCACAAGAAGGAGTGCAAAATTTGTGTTTTATGACCGATATACCGCCCTGTGCCAGGCCAAAGGGATCAGCCGCAGCCGGGCCGCGCAGGAAATGGGCCTGAGCAATTCCACCGTAACCAAATGGAAGAACACCGGCGCGACCCCCTCGGGCGAGACGCTGGCCAAGGTGTCAGCCTATTTCGGGGTGCCGGTGGGGGAACTTTTGAATGCAATCGTTCCCTCCGCGCGAGAGGAGCGGAAGCTGCCAGAGGGCGCTGTTCCCTTTGACCCTGCCCTGACGGCCCCGCTGTTGGGCACTGTGCGCGCGGGCCTGCCCATGTACGCAGAGGAAAACATCGAGGGTTATATTCCCATCACCCAGAAGGACGGGGCCCGGTACTTCTGGCTCCGTGTCCGGGGCGACAGCATGAACGCCGTGGGAATTATGGAAAACGACGAGATCCTCGTGCGGGAGCAGCCCGAGGTGGAGAACGGCCAGCTGGCTGTGGTGATGGTCAACGGTGATGAAGCCACCGTGAAGTATTTCCGGCAGGAGGGCAATCTGGTCATCCTGACCCCCAAAAGCTTCAACCCTGTGCATCAGCCCCAGATTTACGACCTGAAACGGGTGCAGGTGCGGGTGGTCGGCCTTGTGGTGGAGTGCCGCAAGGTGTTTTGAAAAACGAAGAGCCCCGCCGGGCAGAACAAGGAGGCGCGCTATGAAATGGAAAAATGTTCTGTATACCACGCTGATTTTGTGCGGGGCAGTGCTGCTGTCTGCCTGCGGCGGGGGAGAGGTGCCCGCATCCACCACGCCGCCGCCCGCTTCCAGTGAAGCACCGGCACCCTCCCAGCCGGAAGCGCCCGCCTCCTCGGAATCGGCTTCTTCTTCGGAGAGCACAGAA
>CALDLZ010000500.1 GCA_937915335.1 uncultured Faecalibacterium sp. | reverse complement strand
AGCCTATGGGAAACATCTGAAAGTGTTCGATCAGACGATTCCCCGCTCTGTTCGCGCTGCCGAAACCAGCACGACCGGAAAGAGTATCTTCCAGTATGACCCGAAGGGCAAAGTAGCAGAAGCCTATCATTCCATCGCAAAGGGGGTGTTAGCCGATGCCTAGAAACGGGTTAAACGTCAGTCTGAACAGCTACGATGATATTTTTTCCACCGAAGAAATCCGGCAAGAAGAACAGCGCGAGCAGGTGCAACAGATTCCCATTGATGAGTTGTATCCGTTCAAAGACCATCCCTTTAAGGTGTTGGACGATGAAGCTATGCAGCGCACAGTGGAAAGTGTACAGCAACTTGGTGTCACAAATCCGCTGATTGCTCGTCCGCGCCCGGAAGGTGGATATGAAATTATTTCCGGCCATCGCCGCCAACACGCTGCACAGCTTGCCGGACTGAAAACCCTGCCAGTTATTGTCCGCAATATGTCAGACGATGCCGCAGTCGTGTTAATGGTTGATTCTAACCTTCAGCGCGAACAGGTTTTGCCTAGTGAGCGGGCATTTGCTTATAAGATGAAGTTGGATGCACTGAAAAGGCAAGGTGCTAGGTCAGATTTAACTTCCGCCCAAGTTGGGCGGAAGTTAGAAGCAGCGGATATTGTAGGCCAAGAAGCCGGAGATAGCAGAAACCAAGTCCGCCGCTTTATCCGCTTAACCAATCTTATCCCGGAACTGCTGGACATGGTAGACGAAAAGAAAATCTCTTTTAACCCTGCGGTGGAACTCTCTTATCTGGATGAAAACCAGCAGCGAGATTTTCTTGAAGCTATATCCGACACACAGAACGCCCCATCATTATCACCGGCACAACAGCTCAAAAAGCTGGCGCAGGAAGGGCATTTCTCGTATGACGTTGCCTTTGCCGTGATGGGTGAACCGAAAAAAGACGAACTGGACAAGGTGGTTATCAAAAATGACACCTTGAAAAAGTATTTTCCGCACAGCTACACGCCCAAACAGATGGAAGATACAGCACAAAGAAAGACCACAAATCCAACGATTCCCATCTCGCATAATATCTGCAAATAAACATTATGCGCATCTACTGTTGTACCGGTGCTCGAATAATCGCCAATTCGCATATGATAATAGTGTTTGAATCCTCCCCACCCTATTCCGAAAACAGGACTTTGTCTGAATTTTTCAAGTGCAAATTCCCAAAACCATATCCTACCGTTGGATAATTCTCCGCCATCTGCATTTACAAATCTATTCACCATGTTTCCGACTGCAGGTAATATTGGTGCCATTATGATAACTAATGCAGCGAGTCCAATCACCGCTCCGATAATGTAAAACCATCTGGACACTTTTTTATCTGAATTATAAAAATAAAAAATTGCAAAGCAAACAATAACACCAAAAAGTATATGGGATCTTTTTGTTGTCAGCACAAGTGCGAGTAACACGAATAAAGCCTTGCACACAGCCTTAATTTTTTCTTTTTGGCTGTTATAATTTTTAGTTATTAAATCGTTGGCAAAAAACGAATCCGATTCCTAGATAAATTCCATTAGTTGAGTAATGACCTGTTATGCCAGGCATACACCCATCATTAAATTTAGAAATCAAATATACACCTGCACCCGGAATTAATTTTACAAAGGAATTCAAATGCAATCCTTTAAATACATAAAAAAGATTGTAAAAAACGCATGAATTCCAGTAAAAAAACGAACCGTCTTTATAAAGTAGCTTTGCCATTCATACCGACCCCTTAGTGCTATCATGATGATGATTCCACACATCGGTAGAATCCATCTTGACTGAGAATCAAATCTCATATCTTGGTTATTAAAACAAGATAACAGTGCTAATGCTATCCAAAAAAACCTCCCAGTAGATACACTATTTTCACCACGTCTTGCCATTACAAGTCCTCCTGTTGACACTTAATTGACCACTAATAGAATCCAAGTAGGATTTAAAGTCACATTTTGAGACAAATTGAACAAATAATTTGAAAAAGATTATCTATATCGACAATTTTTTTCTAGTAAACCAATGCAGAATAATTTCAAAACCCCTTGTTTATAAAGCAATTTAATGTTAGAATAATATCGAAAATGCTACAACGATGTCGAGTGTATGGTATCTTCCATTGGTCGAATGGAGGATACCATTTTTCTTTTTCACTCCCCAAACAAGTCTGCATAAACAAAAAGCCCCCAGAAAGCTTATTACAACTCTCCGGGGGACAGGTTCTATGCGCCGATGTTTCCATCAGCGCACAGTTCATTATTCAATTCCAATACACCCTTATCAGCTTCAGTATACCGGCCTTTTGTTTTTCCCGCAAGGTGCTTTCATTCAAAATTTTCTTACGTTTGACTTAGCAAACTGTATGTGATATTCTTTTCTCAGGATATGGAATATCAACCTTGTATAAAGTGAGAAGGGAGCCGAGTATGAGAGACAGCGAGCTACAATTTGACCGGAACTGCCATGTGCTTTACTCCAAGCCCTGCAAAAAGGAGATTCTGTCAAAAATCGTCCTGCACTACCCGGAAGCCCAGCGGGAGGCCGTGTGGGAGCAGGTGCAACGGCAGTATGTAAAATTTCTCTCGGACTGGCGCACCGACCTTGGCGGGACAAAAAATTTCCACAATGGCGCTGGCGGCACCTACGATTGCATTGCCATTCTGAGCTACTATGTTGCGTGCAAGGCCGTCACTTCTTTCCGGGAGATCGAGGAGATGGAGGAGAATCTGATCCTACCCTCCTTCCGCCGGCTGAAATTCGTGGACTGCAACAAGCCATTTTTCAAACGTCTGATGTACCAGGCGTTCGTTTCCGCCAAAGCCCGATGCGATAAATGGCACGATTATGAAATGTTGGTATCCCCTTATGAAAAGGATACGCCCATCTATTATGAGTTCACAGCGTGTCCTGTGGCAGAGTTTGCGATCCAGCATGGGCTGACCGACATCATGCCCGCTCTGTGCAATGTAGACTTTGCCTCCATGGAACTCATCCATGCAAAGCTGATTCGGACGACCACCTGTGCGAATGGCTGCAAGTGTGATTATACTATCTGCGGTGACAGAGACCCATACATCAAGACTCATCCTGAATACCGGGACGAAAACGGATACCGCCGGAACAAATAGCTTTTATCCAAACAATAAAGCCCGAAGCTTTTTGCAGACTCAAGAAGCTTCAGGCTTTGCTTTTAGAATATATAGGTTGTCTCTCTGGTTATTGTACTGCTTTCGTTTTCTTTTGCAGAGTCTCGTGCATCGTCCCCAGCAGAATCAGAATCACCAGCAGGTAATACGGGAAAATTGCAATCGTGGTGTGGTTCGCGAGCACACCGAACAGCGGCGGCATCAGGCAGTTGCCGATGTAGGCGCTTGCCATCTGCACCCCAATGATGGCCTGTGATTTGTCAGCCCCGAAGTTACTCGGTGTCGCATGAATAATGCTGGGATAGATGGGTGCGCAGCCGAAGCCGATCAGCAGCAATCCTGCCAGGGTTGCTGTTTCTCCCAGCGGCAGCAGGAGAGCCGCAATCCCGATTGCAATAAAGCCAATGCCCATGCGAACCATCTGGGCATCATTCAGCTTTAGGGTCAGAAAGCCGCACAATGCCCGCCCAGCGGTGATACCCAAGAAAAACAGACTGGCAAAGCTGGCGGCAGTTTCAGCGGAAATCCCCTTATTTAGCACCAGATAGCTGCTGGCCCACAGGCTGGTGGTCTGCTCCAGCGAGCAGTAGCAGAAAAACGTGACCAACACCGCCTTTACACCGGGTATACGGAAAATTTCCTTCAGCGTCAGGGGCTTCGCCGAGGGTGCAGCTTGTTCCTCCGTGTTCACAGCCGCTTTTGTTTTCCAGAGCGGCAGGCTCAGAACAATAATAATGGTCAAACCCAGCTGCATCACGCTAATGACACGGTATCCCATGTGCCATCCGGCATCGTGGGTCAATGCAGCACCCATGATGTACGGCCCGACCGAGGCACCGATGCCCCACATGCAGTGGAGCCAACTCATGTGGCGGCTGGCGAAGTGCAAGGCCACATAGTTATTCAGGGCCGCATCCACGCTTCCCGCCCCAAGGCCATAGGGAATCGCCCACAGGCACAGCGCCCAGAACGAATTGCTGACAGAAAAACCGAACAGCGCCGCAGCTGTCATGGCCACGCTGATGGCGGTGACACCGCCCGCCCCAAACCGCCGGGTCAGACGGTCGCTTTGCAGGCTAGAGATCACGGTTCCCACCGAGATGATGCAGAAGATCACGCCGGAATAAGAGACCGGGACCCCAAACTCCTGATAGATCGAGGGCCATGCCGCTCCAAGAAGAGAATCCGGCAATCCCAGACTGATAAAAGAGAGATAGATCACTGCCAGAAGCAGGTGGATCATCTTACATTCCTCCTTTTCCTTGATACTATAATATCATACAAATCGTTTTTATTCATAGAGAAAAACCACAAGCTAAGCTTGTGGAAGAACAGAGCCGTAG
>CALDLZ010000499.1 GCA_937915335.1 uncultured Faecalibacterium sp. | reverse complement strand
TGCCACATCACCCAGCTTACGCTGTTCCCAAGTAGGTGTATTTTCGGATTTTGGTGCGAAAAAAGAGCCGAGGACGCGCCTCGGCTCTTGGTCAGCAGGGTGATTTTGCACCCATTTTATGATTCTGTTGGCATTTTCAGGTCAAATCCGCCACTTACGATGAACTCGCGCAAGAGCTTATCATACTTGACAGGCACTTTGGGCGGAATGAGCTTTGTGCCCTCAATCGCTTCAAAATATGCCTTTGCTTTTGCTTTGTCCACGGTGGCTTTCAAATCATCAAAACGGCCAAACTCGTTGATGTTGGCCTCGGTCACATTGGTGCGCATAAATGTTCGCAGCTTCTTTTCGTCCAGACCGAACACTTCGGCTACTTTGTGGATCTGGTCGTTCTGCTTTTGGGCGATGTACTCGGCAATGTACTCCCGCAGCGTTTTTCCCGGCTGCGGAACAACTGCGCCGCTCTGAATATCATGCAGGAAGATATTTGCGTACTTCTGCTCCTCCTGCGTGAGGGTCGAAAACGTCTTGTGCAGCTCTGTTTCGGCCTGATGGATAGCTTCTGCTTCCGCGCCCTCCTGATAGAAAATTTTCAGGTACTTTTCAAAGCGAGAGTTCATGTAGTCCGTGTCGATGTCAGCGGTATCAATGGTGGTCAGATAGCTGTTCACCGCATAGGGAACATCATCGTCCGGGTTGTTTCCGCCACCGTCCGGATTGGACGTAAACAGTTCCTTATAGCGGAGTGCCAGTACTTTGAACGATCTTTCGTCAAAGTCTGCGTGAAGTTCCGTTTTTTCGTCTGTATCCTCGTTGACGATCACAATAGGCTTATCCCACTCAAAGCCCTGCACTTTGGCCGCTTCCAGATTTTCGTTGAAGGACTGGAACAGGTCTGCAAACTTTTTACGCTCGGCCATATCTGCCGGGATCTGCGAAAATTCCTCAATGCCCGCCGACACGAACAAGTCTTTGATCTCCGCGTAGAGAGCATTCAGCTTTTCTACGTTCTTGTCCAGCTTGTCCACAAACAGGCCGAACGGCTTATCGCCAGAATACTCTTTCACCGCATCTGCGATGTTTTTCTCCATCGTGTGCGGACGGCGGTAATACTTGATGGTGCCAAACTGCTTGTCATCGCCAAACAGACGGTTGGTGCGGGAGAAGGCCTGAATCAGATTTTCGTATTGCAGCACCTTGTCCAAATATAGGGTGTTGATCCACTTGGAGTCAAAGCCTGTCAGCATCTGATCCACCACGATCAGCAGATCAAGCTGCTTTTCCGGGGTGCGCTCAATACGCTGGTAGGGCGATTTGTGCGCCAGCCGTGCCGCAATATCCTTTTTCATCTTGGCAAAGGTCGGGATGCTGAAATCCTGCCCATAACGGGCGTTATAGTCCTCCACGATTTCCTTCAGACCTTCCTCTTTGGCGATGCCTTTGCCGTTGTTGTCAATGTTGGGGTCAAACAGTGCAGTGACTTTCAGCCACGGTGCAGCTTCCTTGAAACGCTTGTAATACTGGATGGCTTCCGGGATGCTGGAGGTTGCAAAAATGGCGTGGAACTTGCTATTCCGGCTCAGGATATGCCAGTTTGCGCAAATGTCCTCCACAACGGCTTTCTGGTGCTCCTCGCCCTCATACTGGCTGTTGGGGATATAATCCTCGATGCCCTTGATCTCCTCGCCTAGCGCGTCTGTTCCTCCTGCCATCGGCAGATTATAATATTTGTAGAACACATCTTTCTTCTTGGGGTCGGCCATTGCTTCTTCAAAAGAATCCGCTTTTGCCTTTTCCAGCGCAACCGCTTCTTTGAGGTCGGTATCTTTGAAGGTCAGTACTTTGTACGGGTCAAAGCCCAGCACGTTGTGGTCGCGGATGCCGTCCGCAATGCTGTACCGATGCAGTTCGTTGCCGAAAACAGTAGCGGTTGTGCTCATTTTCTTCTGGTTTTCGCCCTGAATCGGTGTACCGGTAAACCCAAAGAACAGTGCTTTCGGGAACGTGTGCTTGATGGTCTGCATCATATCGCCAAAGGTGGAGCGGTGGCACTCGTCCACGATAAAAACCAGCCGCTTGGCGTTGATCAGCGCAATATCGTTGGGGTTCAGCCTGCTTTGAGCATCTTCCTTGATGTTGCTCATCTTCTGGATGGAAGTCACGATGAGCGTATCGGATGGAGAGGTGCTTTTCAGCTTGTCCACAAGAACATCCGTGTTCTCAGTGGCCTGCACATCCTCGTTCTCGCCCGCAAAATTGCGGTATTCTTTCAGGCTCTGTGTGCCCAGCTCGATTCGATCCATCAGGAAAATCACTTTGTCCGCATCCTTGGAAGATGCAATCAGCTGGGCAGACTTGAACGAAGTCATGGTTTTGCCAGAACCTGTTGTGTGCCAGATATAGCCCCCGCGCTGCTGGTCATTTTCCCATTTTGCTTTGGAAACGGTATCCGAAATTTTGCTGGCCGCGTAGTATTGATAGCTGCGCATCACCTTCAAAATACCATCGGAGCCATCGGCAACGGTATAGAATCCCACCAGCATGTGCGCCATGGGAATGGACAAAAGTGCCGTTGTAACGTCTTTCCAGTCGTTCATCGGCTCATTGTAGAAGTCCGCCCAATGGAAATAGTAGCCGGGATTGAACTGTCCTTCCGGGCCGGGGTTGGCAAAGTAGACCGTTTCTTCCGGGTTCATGGCAACAAAAATCTGCACCAGCGAGAACAGCCCTGTAAAAATGCCCTCTGCCGCGTATTTTTCAATCTGGCTGCAAGCCTGTTTGATGGAAACTCCGCTCTTTTTCAGTTCCATGTGGATGACCGGCATTCCATTGATGAGCAGCATCAAATCACCGCGGCGGTCGTTCAGAATCTTGGACTTGGTGGGGAACTTTGGCTGCTCCGCGATCTGGTAGCGGCTGTGTCCGGCTGCAATTTCCAGACGGTCATAAATCTTCAGAGACACTTCTTTGCCAAAATTCAGCTTATCATCGGGATTATCACGCTTGATGAGCACACTTTTGCCGTTGATAAAGCCGTTCAGCTTCATCGGTGTTT
>CALDLZ010000498.1 GCA_937915335.1 uncultured Faecalibacterium sp. | reverse complement strand
TGTAAAAAACAAGGCGGCGAACTCTGAAGAAATCTGAAGAATGGCTCCAAAGCGTTGATTTTGCGCACCCGACTGCGTAAAATAGCTCCTGCCGATGGGGTCACACCCCGTCCACGCCGCAATCCTTTTTCCTTTGGAGGTTTATTCCTATGAAATGTGAACGCTACATCAATCGGAAACAGTTCCTGAAAGCAATGGGCATCTGTATGCTGGCCGCTGCCAGTGCATCCCTGCTGAGCGGCTGTCAGTCCGCTTCTTCCGCATCCTCTGCGGTTTCTTCTGCTGCATCCTCGGATGCTTCTTCGGTCGGTTCTTCCGCTGCCGCTTCCAAAACCCTGAAAGTCATGGCCAGTTTCTACCCGGTATACGACTTTGCCCAGAAAATCGGCGGTGACCATGTGGAAGTAACCAACATGGTGCCTGCCGGAACGGAACCTCACGATTGGGAGCCGTCCACCACCGACATCACCGATCTGGAATCTGCCGATGTATTCATTTACAGCGGTGCCGGAATGGAGCACTGGGTAGACTCCGTTCTGGGCAGCCTGAGCAATCAAAACCTCATCAGCGTGGAAGCCTCCACGGGCATCACCCTGCGGGATGGTTACAAGGACGAGGACGGCGATGTGGGCACTGACCCTCATGTGTGGCTGGCCCCGGAAAACGCCAAGATCGAGATGGAGAACATCAAGAACGCCTTTGTGGAAGCCGACCCGGACAACGCCGCAGACTACGAAGCCAACTACGAAAAGTGGAGTGCCGAATGCGACACACTGGACGAGGAGTTCCGCACCGGGCTGGAGAATGTATCCAGCCACGACATTGTGGTCTCCCATGAAGCCTTTGGCTACCTGTGTGATGCTTATGGCCTGACCCAGCTGGGCATTGAGGGCATCGAAGCCGATTCCGAGCCGGACCCGGCACGGATGGCAGAGATTCAGGATTTTGTCAAGGCCAACAACGTCAAGGTCATCTTCTCCGAAGAACTGGTCAGTCCCAAAGTCGCTCAGACCATCGCCGATGCCACCGGCGCGCAGATGGAAGAGCTGAACCCGCTGGAAGGTCTGACCGATGACGAGATCGCCGCCGGGGAGGATTACTTCTCCGTGATGCGCTCCAATCTGGACGAACTGAAAGCCGCTTTGCAGTAACAGGAGCAGCACATGAAGATTCTGGAAGCTGAGGACCTTTCTTTTTCCTACGGAAAGACGATGGTGCTGGACCAGATCCGATTTTCTCTCGATGAGGGCGGTTTTGCCGCCCTCATCGGTTTTAATGGGGCTGGCAAGAGCACCCTCATCCGTCTGCTGCTGGGCGAGTTGACCCCGAACTCCGGCTCCATCCGGCTGATGGGACAGGAGATTTCCCGCTTCAAAGGCTGGTCGAAGATCGGCTATGTACCGCAGGAAGGGCTGAACCGTCAGGCGGCATTCCCGGCCAGCGTCAACGAAGTGGTCACAGCCAGCCTGTACCACCAGATCGGGCTGTTCCGCTGGCCCTCCAAGGAGAACCGGGAGCAGGTACGCAATGCACTGGAACTGGTGGGGATGCAGGACTACGGCAAACGGATGCTGCGGGAGCTG
>CALDLZ010000497.1 GCA_937915335.1 uncultured Faecalibacterium sp. | reverse complement strand
ATTTTGATCTTCGCCATGCGTAAATACATTGGACCTGAAGCGATTTCAGGCGGTTTCAAGATGAAGTGAGGTAAAATAGAATGGCAAATGAAGCAATGGAACGCAAGGTCAAACTGGAGATTCGCAACATGGCCAAACAGTACGGAAACGGCGATGGTGTGGCCAATGTTAACCTAAAAATTTACGAGGGTGAGATTGTCACTCTGCTGGGGCCCTCCGGCTGCGGAAAAACAACGATCCTGCGCACCATCGGCGGTTTTCTGGATGTGACCAGCGGTGACATTTTGATTGATGGTCAAAGCGTAGTGGGAATGCCCCCGGAAAAGCGCCCCACGGCCATGGTGTTCCAGAGCTACAACCTGTGGCCGCATATGACCATTGTTGAAAATCTGGCATTTGGCATGGAGCTGCGCAAGATTCCTAAGGCGCAGATGAAACAGGAAATCGCCGAGATGCTGGAAATGGTCGGCATGAGCGGCTGTGAGAAAAAATATCCCAGCCAGTTGTCCGGTGGTCAGCAGCAGCGTATTGCTATTGCACGCAGTCTGCTGCTCAAGCCGAAGCTGTTGCTTCTGGATGAGCCGTTCAGCGCACTGGATGCTAAGATTCGCCAGCAGATGAGGGAAGAGCTGAAAAAGATCCAGCATAAACTGGGCATTACGGTTGTGTTTGTTACCCACGATCAGGAAGAAGCTATGGCACTGTCCCACCGAATCGTGGTTATGAACAAGGGGAAAATTGAGCAGGTTGGTACACCTACCGAAATCTACGACCACCCGGCAAGCCGTTTTGTGGCATCTTTCATCGGTGAGATGGACTTTGTGCCGCAGGGCGAAAAGACCTTGGCTGTTCGCCCGGAGGATGTGATTCTCTCGGAAAAGCCTGCTGAGGCAGAAGGAACTGTGACCACCATTATGATTCTGGGACACTATGTATCGGTTACCGTGCAGTGCGGTGACACCAGCGTCAAGGCGTTTCTGACCCGTGAACAGGCCGAAACGCTCTCCGTTGGGGACAGCGTTAACCTGCATTTTGTGAAATACCATACGTTCTGATAAAAGTGCTTCGGCGGGTGCCGGAGCGGATGAGGAAAGGAAACGTAAAAATGAAAATCAGCAGAAGAAATTTTATGACCTTGATGGCATCGGCTGCCGCTGTGGGCGCACTGGAGCTGACCGGCTGCTCTTCTTCCGGCAGCTCCGCAGCTGCTTCCGGTGCAGCATCCGCAGGCGGAAATGGTAAAGTGACCCTGTGGGCCACCGGTTCGGACAATGTGCGCCAGATTTATGAAAGCCTGATCGCAGATTTCAATTCCAGCCATGATACTCAGGTGGAGCTGCAGTACCTGATGAGTGGTACCGGTACCCAGAGCCTGAGCGATATGCTTGTGGCCGCAGCAAAGGCCGGTCAGAGCAATACGGATTATGATCTGGTGGATTTCTCTGGCGATGACCTGTCCAAGATTGTTTCTCAGTTGGGTACAGACTACCTGACCAAGCTGGATAAGAGCAAAATCCCTAATGCCTCTGGTGTTTCGGCCCAGAGCTCGACGGCAACGGATTATGTCCAGCCGTTCCGCGGCACCACGGTCATTCTGGCTTACAACAGCGAGACCGTGCCCACTCCTCCTAAAACCATGGATGAGCTGGTGGACTGGATCAAAGCAAATCCTGGTCGCTTTGCCTACAATGCCCCTGGCACCGGCGGCGCAGGCGACTCTTTTGCCCGCACTTCGGTGTACAACTTTATCGATGACCCGGCAGCTGCCACCAGCGATGATAAAAAGTGGGAAGACCAGTGGGATGAGGGCTTTGCGTTCCTGAAAGATCTGCATCCGTATATGTACCAGTCCGGTGGCAGCGTGGTGTATCCCAATAAAAATCAGGGCACGCTGGATCTGTTGAATCAGGGCGAGATCGATATATGCCCCAACTGGGCCGATATGGTTCTGAGCCAGCGTGCAGCCGGTACGGTGAGCGATAAAATCAAGATCACGACCATCACCCCCAGCTTCAGTGGCAGTCTGGAAACGCTGGCCATCCCGACTTTCGGTTCCCATCCGGAAGGGGCCTACGAGTTTATTGACTATATGCTCAGCGATGAAGCCCAGCAGATGATGGTAAAGCAGATGGCAGCGATTCCGCTGGTGGATACCAGTAGCTTGGATCTGACTGGCTACGATGATTTGAAAGATCTGGATGTCTCAAACTTCCGTATCCTTTCCATCGGTGATCTGGGTACGGATTTCAATGAGCGTTGGGATAATGAAATTGGCAGCCTGGGCTGATGACTGGGTAAGGAGCATAAATTCGTTATGAGCAAAAAGGCAAAACAGTATCTGATCGCCTATGCGATGGTGCTGCCAGCATTCCTGATTGTGATGCTGGTGGTGGCCTATCCAATCTGCTCGGCAGTGGCCCGCAGTTTCCGGGACAGTGAAACCGGGGCGTTTACTTTTGCAAATTATACATTCTTCTTTACAGAGCCGCAGCAGCTGCGTAATCTGCTGTATACGATGGGTGTTGTGCTGGCTACGGTGGCAATCGCACTGGTTTTTGCCTATGCGCTGAGTCTGTATCTGCGCTTTGTCAAATCGCCGATCTCGCGTGCCATCGGCAACCTGTATCTTCTACCACGGTTCGTCCCCAGCCTGTGCGCAGTATATGCGATGATCACGATCATCCGCGATTCCGGCACAATCAACCGCATTTCACGGCTATTTGGGTGTGACTTTAAACCCGGTCTGATGTATCATGCAAGTGGCCTGATTCTGATGAACCTGTGGTTCAATATTCCCTTTGCGGCGCTGATGATCACGGCAGGCCTTGGTGCCATTCCGGATTCCATCATCGAGGCTTCTTACGATGTAGGAGCCAGCAAGTGGAAAACGTTCCGCACCATGATTCTGCCCCTGTCCATCAAGGATGTTGTCATTGCGGGAACATTTGTATACATGAGCAATGTGGGTGCATTTACCACACCGTACCTGATGGGCGGAAATGCGCCGAAAATGCTGGGCATTGCACTGTTCGATCAGTTCAACAAATATCTGAACTACGAGCGAGCGGCAGCACTTTCTGTGATCATGTTCCTGCTGTGTGCGGTATCTGCGGTGGTGTACATCTATACAAATTTGAAAGAGAACGACTGGGAAAAGTAAGACCGACCGCGAAAGCGTATGCAGCTGTTTGCCGCATACGCTTTTTCTTGTTACAAAAGCTATTTGATGCTAGAATCATGGAACAATAAAATCAGGGAGAAACGGAATTATGACAAAAGACCTGACAAGAGGATCACCATTCAAAGTACTGCTTCAGTTTTCACTGCCGGTTATCGGAGGAAATCTGTTTCAGCTGTTCTATACACTGGCAGATACCGTGATTGTTGGCCGTACACTGGGAACAGAAGCGCTTGCAGCGGTTGGCTCAACTACAATCATCATCATTTTGTGCTGGATGCAGACCCCGGAAGACATCTATGCACAGGCGTATGATTATATGTTTGTAGTGCTGCTGTGCACGGTGGTGGGTGTTCGGAATTTTGACGTGCTGCGTACCCGGCTGGAAGATTTTTCTGAATGGAAAAAGACGGCTGTGAATCATTTGAAGATTGGTTTTCCAATGGAATTCCAGATGTCTGTAATGTGCATCGGCCAACTTGCGATGCAGGCAGCAGTCAATGCAATTGGTTCGGCAGCCATTGCCGGTTATACAGCTGCAACAAAGGTTGACCAACTTTCTGTTCTAATGAATAATGCGTTCGGCATTGCACTTTCCAGTTACGTTGCACAAAACTATGGTGCAGGAAAATATCAGCGCATCCGTTAGCATGGAGTGGTGCAACTATTCTTCTGATTCCAATCTACTATAAGATGACAAAGCAGTTTGAAACTTTTAGAAAAGAATCTTGAAATAAGTTCAAAAGTATGGTATATGCATTATACGAAACATTGATTTGAAGTGAACGCTCCACAGCTCATAGATGTATAAAAGTGAGGTGTCCGCTATGACAGTGCCCGGTACAAGACCCAGCTCAAACGGAACGGCGTGAAACTGGTGTCGGCAACGGAAGTCATTTCGGCTGGCCCGGAGGGAATCATTCTGGAATCCGTGCTGGAAGGCTATGCGGAGTATTATTCCGCCGACCTCTCCGAAAAGGTCGTGCGCGGCATGACGGAGAATGCTCTCAAGGGTGTGTATAACGGCGGCACAGTTCCGTTCGGCTATGTGATTGACGAAACCCGGCACTACCAGCCAGCCCTTTTGCTAGCTCCTTATGTTGAGCAGATGTTCCAGAAATATGCAGAGGGTGCGACCATGACCGACTTGCGAGATTGGCTGAAAGCGCACAATATCAAGAATACGCTGGGCGGAGAGATGTCCTATAATACCATTCAGCGGATGCTGAGTAACCGCCGATACATCGGCGAATTGCGCCTGCGGGATGTGGTACAGCCCAATGCGATTCCGGCACTGGTGTCAGAGGAGTTGTTCAACGACGACGCTTCCATGAATGCCATCATCGCCAAGGTTATGGAGCT
>CALDLZ010000496.1 GCA_937915335.1 uncultured Faecalibacterium sp. | reverse complement strand
ATGATAAGTATGACCCATTCCCCCTTTACGGTGGCGCAGATGCGTCCCATCCGGGAAGCCATGACCATCTCCCGCCCGGCCCGTCTGGGGCAGGAGGTGCCCGTGACCTGGTTCTCGCTGGGGGCAGGCACCACCATTACCCCGGAGGCCTACGACTGCACCACCCTCTACCTGACAGCGGAGGGCAGCGGCAGCTTCGTGCTGGGCCCGGAGGGCAAGCATGTCGCTGTCTACCCCGGCGAGCTGCTGGTCGTCCCGCCCGGAACGCTCTGTGGCAGCGCCGCCGACAGCGGCCTTATCTATACCGAGATCATTTTGAAAAAGGAGAACTATATTATGAACAGCATCCTCAAAGCAGGCAATCCCACCGCCCTGAAGGACCTCATCTCTTATGAAGAGGGCAGCATTGCCAACCTCGACCTCGTCCACGCCGACAATATGAAGTTCGTGCTGATGGCCTTTGACGAGGGCACCGGTCTGACCCCGCACCGTGCCCCCGGCAACGCCATCCTGACCGCCCTCGAGGGTAAGGCCATCATCGGCTACGAGGGTCAGGACTACGAGCTGACCGCGGGCCAGAGCTTCCGCTTTGATAAGAACGGCCTGCACAGCGTTACCGCACAGGGCAAGTTCAAGATGAGCCTGCTGCTGGTCATGGAGTAAGCACTCGATCATAGAAGCTTGGCGGTTCTGTGATCGACATCTTTCACCTTTGCTGCCAAAAAAATGAAAAATTCCCTCTTGACTTTACGAAAATAAAGCGTATAATGCAATCAACAAACCGATGAGGCGGAAGAGAACCTGCAAGCGCACTTACAGTGAGCCCGAATGGTGAAAACGGGCAGAGAGCGGGGCAGAGGTCGTGGGCCGCCGAGGGCCGGGCGAACAGGGAATACCTTAGTAGCTTGGGACGGAAGCCTCCGTTACAGGGCAGGGGAGTGTTGGCTCTCCGTTGAGGGGCTCTTGCAGTTTTCCATGGTGGGAAAACGAGCAGGGCAAGCAAGGTGGCACCGCAGAATCGAATTTCTCGACTCTGTCCTTGTGGATAAACACACAGGGACGGGGTCGTTTTTATTTTACCCGTTCCGCAAGTGGAGCGGGTCTTTTATTTATGCCGCCCGCTCCGGGAAAGGAGCAAACCGCTATGAAAACCATGAACATGATCTCCCGCCGCAGCTTCCTGAAGGCCGCTACCGCCGCCGCTGTCGTCTCCGCACTGGGCCTGACCGGCTGCGGTTCCTCCGGCTCCTCCACTGCCGCATCCAGCACCGCTTCCAGCGCTGCCGGTTCTGCCGCTGCTTCCGAAGCAGGCCAGACCTTTAAGGTGGGCATCGTCAACTATGTCGATCATGCTTCCCTGAACCAGATCGTGGCTTCCGTCGAGAGCCGCCTGGACGAGGTAGGTAAGGAGAAGGGCGTGACCTTCGATTACGCCGATTACTACGCCAACGCTCAGGCAGATCAGTCCAACCTGAACCAGATCGGCGCTGACCTGGTGGCCGACGAGGTGGATGTGATCGTGGCTGTGGCGACCCCCACCGCCGCCACCATGCTGGCCACTGTGGAGGATACCGGCATCCCCGTGGTCTACTCTGCTGTTACCGACCCTGTTTCTGCTGGCTTTGACGGCGAGGAAGGCATTACCGGCACCTCCGATGCCCTGAACACCGATGCCATTATGAATCTCATCACCGCCCTTAACCCCGACATCGACACCATCGGCCTCCTGTATGATCTGAGCCAGGATTCCTCCACCCAGGCCATTGCAGATGCCAAGGCATTCTGTGACAGCAAGGGCATCAAGTACATTGAGAAGAATGGCACCACGACCGCCGAGGTGCAGATGGCTGCCGAGGCCCTGGTCGCCGCGGGCGTGAAGGCTGTGTTCACTCCCACTGACAACACTGTGATGACCGCCGAGCTGTCCATCTATGAGACCTTCCTGGATGCGGGCGTGCAGCACTTCACCGGTGCCGACAGCTTTGCCCTGAATGGCGCTTTCGTGGGCTACGGTGTGGATTACGTCCAGCTGGGTGAGGCCACCGCTGATATGGTGGTGGAGTTGCTCTGCGATGGCAAGACCACGGAGGATCTGCCCTACCAGACCTTCGATAACGGCATTGTCACCATCAACACCGAGAGCTGCGAGGCTCTGGGCCTGGATCTCGATACCGTCAAGGAAGCCTTCAAGCCCTACTGCACCGAGATCGTGGAAGTAACCACGCAGGAAAACTTCTGAGCGGCCTCGCCCTCTCAGTCATTGCTGCGCAATGCCAGCTCCCCCAAAGGGGGAGCCTTTGGCATTCTATGGGAAAATACATTTTATAATAAAGGAGCATCTTGAACCATGCTGGCGAGTATCTTTTCGCTCAACGTGATCCAGACGGCGCTGGAACTGGGCTGTATTTACGCTCTGGTTGCGCTGGCGCTGTTTCTGAGCTATTCGATCCTGAACATTGCCGATCTGTCCACTGACGGTTGCTTCACCCTCGGGTGTGCCGTGGCCTGTCAGGTGGCCCTGGCCGGCCACCCCATCCTGGCCCTGTTCGCGGCCATGGCGGCCGGTGTCTGTTCCGGGTTTGTCACCGCCTTTTTGCAGACGCGCCTCGGCGTGGAGAGCATCATGGCGGGC
>CALDLZ010000495.1 GCA_937915335.1 uncultured Faecalibacterium sp. | reverse complement strand
CCCATCGCAGAGACCGACCGCACCTTTGCCGGCGGCACCCTGACCCTCTCCACCGACGATCTGAGCCAGGAGGTCAGCAAGGCGATTCTGGGGCTGACGGAACAGGCCATCACCGGGATTGAGGGTGTGACGGATACCTCGGTGATGGAGCTGGTCTACGACGATACCCAGGTGACACCGTATCTGGGCGTGGGCTTCATCATCAAGAAGAAAGTGGGCGGCATTTACAAATGGCGGGGCGTGGTTCTGACAAAGGTCATGTTCTCCGTGCCGGCAGATGCCGCCACCACCCAGGGCGAGAGCATTGAGTGGCAGACGCCGGAACTGAGCGCCACCATCATGCGGGACGATTCCGCCACCCACACGTGGAAGAGGGAAGCCACCTTCACCACGGAGGCGCAGGCGGAGGCGTACATCAAGAACCGGCTGGGGATCACGGAGGCGGCATGAGAACTGCGACAATCACCATCGGAGGCAAGGAGCATCTCCTGTGCTTCTCCGCCCGCGTCGTGCGGGCCTGCACGGAGCGTTACGGCGGTGTTGAGTATATTGATGCCGCCCTCTCCGCCAACGAGCCTGTAAAGGCTCTGGATGAGGCTGTGTGGCTGCTGGCGGCCATGATGGACGGCGGCGCCCGGTATGCCAGGATGAACGAGATTCCAAATGCACCCGCCCTGACGGCGGATGAGCTGCTGGACGTGATGGATCTGGATGATTTCGCTCAGCTGCGGGGGAAGATCGCGGAGACCATTACCAACGGCAAGGAAACCCATGTGGAGGCTGAGCCGCCAAAAAACGCAGAAACCACTCCGGCGGCCCAGTGACCCCGGAGTGGTTTTTGTGGTACGGGATGGCTGTGGGGCTGACCTATGCGCAGGCTCTGGACATCCCCTTCGGCGAGCTGCTGGATTATGTGGCCATCGAGCAGATTAAGCGGGAGGACTTCCGGCTCCGCCGCGCTCTGACTGACGATGAGATCATACCGGATGTGAGGTGAGAGGATGGCGGCTGATATTGGCCCTAAGATCGGGCTAAACGGAGAAAAAGAATTTCAGGATTCCCTAAAAGCATGTCAGGCTCAGCTGAAAAGCCTTGGCTCTGAGATGAAGGCTGTTACTGCGGAATTTCAGGGCAATGCCACCAGTATGGAAGCGTTGACCACGAAATCCGACGTACTGAAAAGAAGCATTGCGGCCAATGACGAGCAAATGAAAGTCCTGACCACCCAGTACGACCGGCAGCGAGCTGCACTGGATGAATTGGCGTCCGCATTGGAAGCCGCTGCGCAGCAATACGGGGAAAACTCCAAAGAGGCCGCTAATGCCCAGAACGCCTACAACAAGCAGTACCGGGCAATGGAGAACACGGAAAATCTGATGAATCAGACCCGAACCTCCACGGCAAACCTGAAAAATCAACTTCAGGAGCTGGGCACAGCGGCAGATGACTCCGGCAGCAAGGTAGGAACATTTGGTGAAGTTCTGAAGGCAAACCTGTTGAGCTCCGCCATTATTTCAGGCGTCAAAGCAATTACAGGGGCCGTTAAGAGTATGGCAGGGGAATTTATTGATTCCGCGGCCACGGTAAAAGCCGAGACGGCGGCCTTTGATCAGACTTTCGGAGACCTGGCGGACACGGCTTCCGAAGCTATCGGACGGGTGGCAGACAATTCCGGCATTCTGCAAACCCGTCTCAATACACTGGGCAGTAAAATTTATGCGTTTGCCCGTTCCTCCGGCGGTGATACCGAGCAGAGTCTGAGCCTGATGGAACGGGCCTTGCAGGCGGCAGCTGACAGCGCCGCCTACTATGATACCAGCGTGGAGCAGGCAACAGAATCCCTGCAATCCTTCCTGAAAGGCAATTACGCCAACGACGCAGCATTGGGGCTTTCAGCCACTGAAACCACCCGGAATGCAGCGGCTATGGAGCTATTTGGACAAAAATTCAACGATTTGACTGAAATCCAGAAGCAGGAAACCCTTCTGAAAATGGTTGAGGATTCTCAACGGCTTTCCGGGGCTATGGGACAAGCGGCCCGAGAGGCTGACGGCTGGGAAAATGTGCAGGGCAATCTGACGGAAACGTGGCGGCAGTTTCAGGCAAATGTAGGCGCACCGGTACTGGAAAATCTGATTCCCATTATTCAGAATATTACGGAAGCCTTTCAGGGCTGGATGAGCAGCGTGGACTGGGACGGCTTTACCGCAGATGTTAACGGTTTCGTCAACGCGATTATGGACAATGGTGATACGATCATTTCCATTATTGCGGGAATCGGCGCCGGATTTGTAGCGTGGAATGTGGCCTCTATTATTCAGGGCGTTGTCGGTGCAATCAAAGCATTTCAGGTGGCAAACGAGGGGGCGACGATTGCACAGGCGGCACTCAACCTCGTTATGCAAGCAAATCCCATCGGGATCGTGATCACTGCCATTGCTGCTTTGGTAGCGGCGCTGATTACACTGTGGAATACCAATGAAGATTTTCGGAACGCAGTCATTTCTATCTGGAATAATGTCAAGGCAGTTGTTCTGGATATTGCCGGAAAGCTAAAAGCGTTTTTTACAGAAACGCTGCCTCAGGCGGTAACCGGCGCTATTGAAACCCTGAAGAGTCTGCCGGGCAAAGCACTGCAATGGGGCAAAGATTTAATCGACAGTTTTATCACCGGTATCAAGGAAAAGGTCAGCCATCTGGTAGACACCGTAAAGGGCGTTGCTCAAAGCGTGGCGGATTTTCTCGGATTTTCCGAACCGGAAAAGGGCCCGTTGTCCAATTTTCACACTTATGCCCCGGATATGATGCAGTTGTTCGCATCTGGTATCAAGGATAACCTCTGGAGGATTACCGATCAGATGGAACGGGTAGGCACCGGGATCCAGAGCTCCATTCCCACACCCACGGTGGACACGGTGTACAACGCCGCCGCGGGGATGGTAAACGGGCTGGCTATGGCTGGAGGCGGCGTCTACCGGGTGGAGATCCCCCTCTACATCAACGGCAAGGAATTCTACCGGGCAAGCATTGACGACCTGCGGGCGGTACAGAGATCGAATCCGGAGGTACTGGACGATGACTAATCAGCTGATTCTGAACGGCATTCTGCTGCCGGAGAGCAGCAAAGACCGCTTCTCCTGCTGGGAGGAAGATCTCTCCGTGCAGGTGGACATGATCTCCGGCCGCCGGGTGGTGGAGACCCGGGGGAAGATCTGGAAGGCCTCCTACTCCTTCGACTACATGGGCAACGAGAAGCTGCGGCAGGTGCTGGCGGTACTGCGGAGCGGCGGGCCGTTTCTGGCGTCCGTGCTGCCGGACAACAGCGACGAGATGGTGACCAGCTATTTCCTGCTGGATTCCATCACGCAGCCCACCTTCGCGTTCTCAAAGGGCGGCGTGGGGCTGTGGCACAATCTGGCCTTCACCCTCCGGGAGGAGGAACCCCATGATTAAGACCACACCGGCCTATCAGGCGGCCATTGTGGGCAGCCCCCGGCGGATCGAGCTGCTGACGGTGGTGGACATCTCCGACCCGGACATGGTGTACGGCGAGGCGTCCTCCAGCGGCCTGACACCGTGGAGCAAGCCTGACGAGCTCCACGACAAGAGCTACGACACCCCCGCCCGGTACGCCACGCTGGAGCGCTGCCGCTGGCTGCTGGACGGTACCTTCGACATCTTCCCGGAGGACTATCAGGTGCCGGAGCCCATGGCGGTGGCCACGGAGGCCATCAGCGGGGACGACGGCACCTTCGAGACCCCGGTGTGGGTGCAGCAGAGCTTTTCCAACGTGGACGTGCTGCAATCGTGCAGCGTGTTTTTCTCCACAGACCCGGCGGACGGCGTGCCGGAGGACTTTACCGTGGAGGTCATTACCGCCGGGCAGGTGTTCCACACGGAGACCTACACCGGAAACACCGCCACGGAGGTGGCCCTCTCCGGTTTCACCGTCCAGACTCCGGACGCCATCAAGATCACCGTGACCAAGTGGAGCCTGCCGGGACGGCGGATGCGGGTGGTGGAGATCCTGCCGGGCACCGTGGAGCGGTGGACGCCCCGGATGCTGGCCAGCTTCAGCGTGGTGCAGCAGGGGGATTTCTCCTGCCTCGCCCTGCCCTACGGCAGCATGACGCTGGCCATGGACAACAAAGACCGCCGTTTCGAGCCCCGCAGCAAAAACGGCCTGTTCCAATCCATTGAGGAGCGGCAGGGCGTGGACGCCTTCATCGGCGTCCGGACGGAGGGCGGCGCGGTGGTGCGCTGCAAGGTGGGCCGGTTCTACCAGTCCGGGGACGGCTGGAAGACCGGCAGCAACGATCTGACCATGCAATGGTCTCTGGTGGACATTATCGGGCTGCTGACCGACCGGACGTTCCTGCCGCCATCTACCCTGCCCACCACCCTTGGCGGCTGGCTGGGGGCGCTGGCGGCCCAGCTGGGGGACAATTTTAAAACCTGCTGGCACGCAGATCCGGACTATGCCGATCTGCCGGTGACGGCCAACAGCACGGCGGACGTGACGGGCAAGAAGTGCGGGGACATCCTGCGGTGGGCCTGTCAGGCCACCGGGACGTGGCCCCGGGCGGACGCCGCTACGGGAGATCTTACCGCCGAGCCCCTGTGGAGCGAGGGCAACAAGCTGACGCTGGACAACCTCAGCAGCTACCCGACGATGAAGGCCAACGACCAGCTGGCCAGCCTGATTTTTAAACTGGCGGACGGCTCCGACACGGAGTACGTCGTCTCCGGCAACTCCACCAGCAGCGAGAAGACGGTGACCATCCAGAACCCTTTCCTGCACACCACGGCACAGGCGCTGGCGGCGGCCAAACTGATCCTCAGCTGCTACGGCGGCAACGTCATCGAGACCACCGGGCGGGGCGACCCGTCCAGCGAGATCGGGGACGTGGACACCATCTGGCTGGACGAAAGTCAGGCCACCACGGCCCGCCGTATGACCCAGAATTTCCAGATCCAGAACGGCGTCATGCAGGGCTGCCAGAGCAAGCTGCTTCAGGCGGACGGCTCCTACCTCTATTCCCGCTCCGTGGTGCTGACGGAAAGCGGCAGCTGGACGGCCCCGGCGGGGGTCACCCACCTGCGGATTGCCATCGGGCAGGGAGGTC
>CALDLZ010000494.1 GCA_937915335.1 uncultured Faecalibacterium sp. | reverse complement strand
TCCTAAAGTGAGAGGCCTTGGCAGTGCGGCCAAGTTTCCGGTTTTGCCAAAGGCTCCCACTTTGGGGGAGCTGGCTGCGAACTTGTGAGCAGACTGAGAGGGCGAGGACGCTAAATCTCTCCTTAAAAAAGGGAGGCATTTCGCCACAAAAGTTGTGATAAAATGCCTCCCTGTCCGGAACCTTCCTGTGCATAAAGAAGTTTCCTATGATGAAGGAGAAAAAAGAGAATGTCGCTGGTTAAGCGTTATCGGCCAGAGCCTGATCTTCAGCAGCCGCGCGGAACTTGGCTTCGTTTGCCTGGAACTCATCGCACTGATCCAGACCGTAGCTCTTGGCGGTCTCGACCATGTCGTTGATGATCTGGTCAAACTCGGCGTCGTCCTTGGCGAACATAGCCTTCCAGGAGTTGGTCTTCACGCAGTCGCCCACCTGATTCCAGATAACGGTCAGCTCGTCGCTCTTGGTGGAAGCGGAATACATGGAGCCCACTTTCAGCATGTAGGGCAGGCTGCTCAGATACTCGTCGATGGAGGTGGCGCCGCTCTTGTCGCGCCAGTCCTGCTCGATGTCGCCTGCAGCAGCGGTCTGGTTGCTGGGCCAGTGGTTCCAGTTGAAGTCGTCGCCGTCGGTGTCCAGATTCTTGGCGTCGCGGGCCCAGGTGGTATTGTTCATCTGGTCCTGACCGTCCTTGAATGCGCCGGAGAAGCCGTCGGTCATCTGGGTGTTGCCGTCAGTGATGCACTTGCGGCCCAGCTCGGTGAACACGGTATGGCCGTCCTCGTAAGTCCAGCACACATCCTGTGGGCCGTACAGGTCGGTCAGCTTGCCTGCCGGGGTGCTCAGCCAGTTGATGATAGCCATGCACAGTTCCGGGTACTCGGTGTTGTCGCCGATGGACCAGATACGGTCGCCGCCGTAAATGTTCTGGCCGTCGCAGATAACTTTTGCCTGCTTAGGCACCACCGGGTACATGGCCTGACCTTCCGCCACACGGTCTACCGAGTTGAACATCTCGGAACCAAGGAAGTTGAACGGATTGAAGAAGGCGGTACCATTGCGGTAGTCTTCGCTGCATCCATCATAACCCTGGGTTTCACTGTCGGGGTCCATGGCGCCATTACGATACAGCTTGTTGAAGAAGCGCAGGCCCTCCACATAGGGGCTGTCCACAGCACAGGCCGGAATATACTCCTGCTTCTCGCTGTCGTAGAAGCCGATGCCAAATTCATCGTAGCCGTAGTAGGCGGAAACCATCGCCTTGGGGAACATAGCCATCACGCCGTCCCAATCGGAGAACAGGGACACGGCATAAGCCTTTTTGCCGTTCTCATCCACGGGGTTCTGCTTGTTCATCTCGATCAGCATGTCGGCAAAATCGTCCAACGTATTGATCTCCGGGTAACCCATGGCCTTGTACAGATCCCAGCGGGTGCTCCAGTTGTAGGTAAAGCCGGTAATATCGGTAGC
>CALDLZ010000493.1 GCA_937915335.1 uncultured Faecalibacterium sp. | reverse complement strand
CCCACGCGGACGACCTTGCCGTACTTCTCGCCGAACAGTGCCATCGCGCCCAGCTTCTTGGCTTCCTCAATGGGCATCTCCTTGACTTCCACATTCATGGCATCGAAGATGCGATCATTGACGATCTTCTCCACACGGGCCAGCTCCTCGGGAGTGACGGCGCTGAAGTGCGTGAAATCGAAGTGGGTGATCTCAGCATCCTGATAGGAGCCTGCCTGATGGACATGGTCGCCCAGCACTTCACGCAGGGCAGCCTGCAGCAGATGGATAGCGGTGTGGTTGCGGCAGATAGACATGCGGTATTCCTTGTCCACCTGAGCGTTCAGGTGGTCGCCCACCTTGACGATGCCGCTCTCCAGCACGCAGGTGTGAACATAGTAGCCCTTGGGGGTCTTTTTCACGTCCAGCACGCGCAGGCTGCACTCGGGGCCGGTCAGCAGGCCGTTATCCGCGACCTGGCCGCCCATCTCAGCGTAGAACGGGGTCTTATCCAGAACCACCAGCACGCCTTCCTTTGCCTGCTCATCGGTGGCAATGGCATCGGTCAGGGTCTCCTCGTCGCTCAGGGCGACCACAACGCCGGTATCGTTCAGGGTCTCGTAACCGGTAAAGACGGTGGGCTCCGCGGTCAGACCGCCGAACAGATCCTCGCTCCAGCCGGAGATATTCTTCTTCAGACGCTCGGCACGGGCACGCTCCTTCTGCTTCTTCATCTCAGCATGGAAACCTTCCTCGTCGATCTCGATGCCCTGCTCGGCAGCGATTTCCTTGGTCAGGTCGAGGGGGAAGCCGAAGGTGTCGTTCAGCTTGAAGACATCCAGGCCCTTCAGCAGGTGCTGGTGAGCCTTCTCCAGGCCGTCGATCATGTTGTTCAGGATGTTCATGCCGGCATCGATGGTGCGGGCAAAGTTTGCCTCCTCGGTGCCGATGACCTTCTTGATATAAGCGTCGTGCTCACGCAGCTCGGGGTATGCGCTCTCGCTGGACTGGATGACAGTCTCCACCAGCTCCACCAGGAAGGGGCGGTTGATGCCCAGCATCCGGCCATGGCGGGCGGCACGGCGGAGCAGACGGCGCAGGACGTAGCCACGGCCCTCATTGGAGGGCAGGATGCCGTCAGACACCATGAAGGTGCAGCTGCGGATGTGGTCGGTGATGACACGGATCGAGATATCCTGCTTTGCGTCGGTGCCGTAGGTCTTGCCGGCGATGTGCTCCACATGGTGCAGCACGCTCTGGACGGTATCGACCTCGAACAGGTTGCCAACGCCCTGCATCACGCAGGCCAGACGCTCCAGACCCATGCCGGTATCGATGTTGGGGCGTGCCAGGCGCTCGTAGTGGCCCTTGCCGTCGGCATCATACTGGCTGAACACCAGGTTCCAGATCTCCATATAGCGGTCGCAGTCGCAGCCCACGCCGCAGGTCGGCTTGCCGCAGCCATACTCGGGGCCGCGGTCAAAGTAGATCTCGGAGCAGGGGCCGCACGGGCCGGAGCCGTGCTCCCAGAAGTTGTCCTCCTTGCCCAGGCGCACCATGTGGTCGGGGGCGATGCCGACCTCCTTGGTCCAGATATCGTAAGCCTCGTCGTCCTCCTCGTAGACGGAGATGTGCAGCCGATCCTTGGGAATGGCCATCCACTCGTCGGAAGTCAGGAACTCCCAGGCCCAGGGAATGACTTCCTTCTTGAAGTAATCCTGGAAGGAGAAGTTGCCCAGCATCTCAAAGAAGGTGCCGTGACGGGCGGTGATGCCCACGCGCTCGATATCCGGGGTACGGATGCACTTCTGGCAGGTGGTCACACGGTGGCAGGGCGGCTCTTCCTGAGCCAGGAACCACTTCTTCATGGGAGCCATGCCGCTGTTGATCAGCAGCAGGCTGGGGTCATTCTTCGGCACCAGCGGGAAGCTGTCCAGACGCAGGTGGCCCTTGCCTTCGAAGAAGCTCAGGTACTTTTCACGCAGTTCATTCAAACCGGTCCATTGCATAGGTTTTCTCTCCTCGATTGTCCTTGGCGTTTGCACGTCAGATTTTTATGATGTTATGGCAGAGGGGCGGGCAGGCGCAAAAAACAAAACAGCCCCATCCCAAAAGGGACGAGGCTGTAAAAAACTGCTCCGTGGTACCACCCAAATTGCAAAGGATAAAACGATAATGTCCCCTGCCGCTTTCGGCGCGGTAACGCTGCGCTGCGTCCGACTTGTGTCGCCGGAAGCTCCGGGGCGGCATGAAATGAAACCTGCCGGAACGCATTGCAGCGAACAGCGTTCTCTCTGGGCGGCGGTATGCATCTCTGACCCCATCATTGCCATCTGTCATAATTCATGTTCCGCGCAAAGGGACAAACTTCCCCCTGCGTACACCTAAATTATAGCATGAGGTTTGCGTTTGTCAACGGGTTTCGTGCAAAATTACGGCACCCAGATGCGGTTGATCCCGCTCACCTGTCCATTTTCGGTAAAGACCGTGGTGTTAAGGCAGGTCCAGTTATCCAGTGTCTCGTTGAGCATTTCCTCCACGGCAGCTTTTCCTTCTGTGATCACAGCAACTGCCTGCGGATCCGCCGAAGTATCGGACACGCTTACATCATCCGCCAGCGGCAGGGTCAACTCCCCAACCTTATAATACACGGGGTAATCATCAAAGGTCAAGGTACGGTACACGTCGTGGTCAGTGCACAGCTCCAGGCCACCTTCCTCGACACCGCCGTTGATCGTGACATAACCATTCTCCGTATCACGCTCGATGCTGCTCACCGTTATCTCGGTCACAGTGGTGTCTCCTTGATCGTGGGTTTGGATCACATCGCCCTCTTTCAGGCTGTCGATATTCGCTTTTTCGTAAGCGTCATAGCTGTAAACCGTCATTGTCAGCTGCCCGTCCTTCACAGCAGTAAGGTCTGCGGCAAGCTTATAGCTATCGCTCTTCATTTCTTCCAGCGTACCTTGCGCAATGGGCTGCACGGCACCGGTCTGTTCTTCTGCAGCAGAGGACAAGGCCACGCTAGAGGCCGACGTGCTGGAAGCTGCAGAACTTGCAGTACTGCCGGAGGCGCTGCCGCCGCAGGCTGTCATTGCCATGCCCACTGCCAAAAGTGCAGTCAGGGCGATTATTTTATGGTTCAATCTCATAAAAGTACCTTCTTTCTAACAAACGTTTCAGCGTCTGCACTCTGTATCATACTCTCCGGGGTCGGAAAAGTCAATTTTCCTGTCCGGCTCGCTTGACGCGGAGTTTTGGTTTCGCTACAATAAAAACGAATCAAAGGCATCTTCTATTGCAAGCTATTTCAAAATATAGAGAGGAAAATTTCCGTGAAAATCTTAAAAGTCAAATGTCTGGCCCCGACCCGGCTCGACAACTACCTGATGCAGCAGTTCCCGGCACTGAACCCGGGCCGCCTGAACAAGGCCCTGCGGGAGAACAAGATCAAGCTGAACGGTAAAAAGCAGCCCCTTTCCACCCGTGTGATGGCGGGCGACGAGATCAAGCTGTTCATTCTGGATGAGGTGCTGGATGCCGATAAGCGGGTGGAAGGCCCGGCCTGGAAGAACGCCCGGGGCCCGGCGCAGGTCATTTACGACTGCCCGCAGATCCTGGTGGTGAACAAACCCGCCGGTCTTGCCGTAGACGGCCCCGAGGACGACACCCTGCTGAACCGTGCGCTGCTCTACCTGAACCAGCAGGGCGAGTACAAGGAAAACGACCTCTATACCCCGGCCCTCTGCCACCGGCTGGACACCGGCACCAGCGGCCTGGTCATCATTGCCAAGACCCCCGAGGCCGAGCAGCTCTTCCTCGAGGTCATCAAGAACCGGGAGGTCAAAAAGACCTACCTCTGCGTCACCTTTGGCCGTCCCACCCCGCCGGACGGCACCCTGGGCGGCTACCTGCTCAAAGATGCAGACCGGGGTATCGTGAAGATTGTACCCGACAAGCAGCCCGGTGCCAAGGACGTGGAGACCCAGTATGAGACCATCGCCGTCTCTGGCCGCCTGGCCCTGCTGAAAGTGCGGCTCATCACCGGCCGCACCCACCAGATCCGTGCTCACATGGCAAGCATCGGCTGTCCCATCCTCGGCGACAGCAAGTACGGCAACAACACCGCCAACCGGGAGCTGAAGCTCAAATATCAGGCCCTCTGCGCCTGGGAGCTTGTCCTCCCCCGCTTTAATCAGCCTGATTTTGCAGACCTCTCCGGTAAGACTTTCCACGCCCCCAAACCCTGGTACTACCAGCAGGTGCTGGATGGGACATTGAAGTAACTTGTACTTTATCGATGTTGATTGTGAGGATGTTTTATGGCTCTTCCAAAATATAACGACCTTTACCGTGCACTGCTGATTGTCTTGCAGGATGGCCAGCAGCATTCCATGAGGGAAGTCCGTGATTCCATTGCGCAGACGCTTCATCTGACTGAAGCGGACATCAGTGAAACGCTCTCCAATGGTTCCACGGTCTACGCCGGTCGGGTCGGCTGGGCAAAGACTTATCTCAAAAAAGCCGAGATGATCGAATCGTCCCAGCGTGGGTACATTTCCATCACGCCCGCCGGTCGTGCTCTGCTTGCCAGCAGTGAGCCCATCACAAACGCAGTACTTGCCAAATCGTCCCCAGCATTCTGTGAGTTCTACCAGCACAAAATCTCTGATGATGCTTCCACTGCACCTGCTCGCACAGAGGTACAGGAAGAGATTCCAGAGACGCCGCAGGAGACCTTCGAGCGGGTCTACACCCTCATCAACGACCAGCTGGCTGATGACCTGTTGACCGAAGTGTTAAACCAGTCTCCTGCATTCTTTGAACAGCTTGTGGTCGATTTGATGAAAGCCATGGACTACGGTGATGGTTTTGTGACCAAATACAGCGGCGATGACGGCATTGACGGCATCATCCACGAGGACAAGCTGGGCTTTAATCTCATTTATATTCAGGCTAAGCGTTGGAAACCTGATGTCACCATCGGCAAGCCGGAACTGCAAAAATTTGCCGGTGCCATGATGGGCCCACCGAAAGTTGAAAAAGGTCTGTTCATCACCACCGCTAAGTTCTCGCCCAAAGCCAGGGATTATGCCAATGCACAGCATATCATTCTGGTGGATGGCAAAAAACTGACTGACCTGATGATCGAGCACGGCGTAGGTGTTTCCACTCAGAAAGCCTACCTCATCAAGCGCATCGACAGCGACTATTTCTCGGATAATGATTAACATAAAAGCGGCACCTCTCCGTGCGAACGGAAAGATGCCGCTTTTATGTTATCCTATCAGATTCTCACCATATCCCGGGTGACGTCGCTCAGGCTGTGGGCACCGCACATCTGCATGGTGTCGGCCAGCTCGGCAGCGATCTTGTCGATGTAACACTTTACGCCTTCTTCGCCGCCGCCATAGACCGCGGTGACGAAGGGGCGGCAGATGAGCACAGCGTCAGCGCCCAGAGCCAGGGCCTTGAACACATCCACGCCGGAGCGGATGCCGCCATCCACCAGAATCTTCACGCCGCTGCCCTTGAGAGCGTCAGCGATCTCGGGCAGGACCTCGGCAGTGGCGGGGCACTGATCCAGCACACGGCCGCCGTGGTTGGAAACGACAATGGCCGCCGCACCGGCTTCCTTGGCCTTGAGGGCACCCTTGACCGTCATCACGCCCTTGACGATGAAGGGGCGCTCGGCCAGCTTGACGATCTCGGCCAGCTCGGCAACACTCTTGCTACCGGCGGGCGGGGTCATATTTTTCAGGAAGGGCAGCCCGGCGGCATCCACATCCATGGCAACGGCAAAGCAGCCGCTGGCTTTGGCCTGTTCCATCTTGACCTTGACGGTGTCGATGTTCCAGGGCTTGATGGTGGGCACGCCGCAGCCGCCTGCCGCACCGATGGCCTTAGTGGCCATGGTCATCACATCGGGGTTGGTGCCATCGCCGGTAAAGGCGGCAATGCCGTTCTCGGCGCAGGCCCGCACCAGCACGTCATTGTAGGTCATATCGGTGTAGGTCTCGGAGTAATGAAGGTTCACCGCACCCACAGGGCCCGCAAAGAAGGGATACTGGAAGGTTTTACCGAACAGCTTCACGCTGGTATCCGGGGTGCCGTTCTCGCACAGGGTATCCATATTCACCCGGATCTCTGCCCACTTATTATAATTGCGGATGGCGGTGTCGCCCACGCCCTTGGCGCCGGGGCCGGGGATCTGATTCCTGCAGGCCACGCCATTGCACACCGGGCAGGCCTTGCAGTGCGGGCCAATGTTCTCCCGGGCATTCTTCAAAACCTCTGCATACGTCATAAGATTTTGTCCTCCTTTGGCTTTTCCCCGGTCATTTTGGCCGGGGAATACTCTCTCTGCCCTCATCATAGTCTTTCTTGGCAGCGCCGTCAAGAGGTTGGCGGCAGCTTTTCGCCCGAGGTGCAAAAGTCGTACTGCGATGCTGCGTCCCTTTTGAAA
>CALDLZ010000492.1 GCA_937915335.1 uncultured Faecalibacterium sp. | reverse complement strand
CTTTGCAGGCGGCGTGCATGACTACTTCTCCGGTATGATGAGCGAGCGCAACGATGGCGCTTCCATCGCTGAAGTTACTGGTAAGTACCTTGGCCCCGTGATGCAGAACATCATGCGTGTGTTCTCCGTCGTGCTGCTGATCATGGTCGGTACCGTGTTCGCAGTGGGCCCTGCCGGCCTGATCGTGACCCTGTGCAAGAACAGCGGCATGAGCGGTGTGCTCACCACCACCCTGTTCTGGCTGATCATCATCCTGGTCTACTACTTCATCGCTACCTTTATCTCCATTGATGCCATCATCGGTAAGATCTACCCCGTGTTCGGCATCTGCCTGATCATCATGGCTGTGGGCGTTATCTTTGGTATCTTCACCAACCCCGCCTACACCATCCCCGAGTTGTGGAACAACTTCCACAGCATGCACCCGTCGGGCACCCCCATCTGGAGCTTCATGTTCATCACCGTTGCCTGCGGTGCTATCTCCGGTTTCCACTCCACGCAGTCGCCTCTGATGGCTCGCTGCATGAAGAGTGAGAAGCAGGGCCACTTCGTGTTCTACGGCGCAATGGTCTGCGAGGGTGTCATCGCTCTGATCTGGGCTGCCGCTGGCTGTGCACTGTACACCATCACCGATGGTAAGATGGTTGGTCTGGCCGAGGCTCTGGCCGGTGGTCAGTCTGCCGCTATCTATGATGTCTGCTCCAAGACCATGGGCGGCATCGGCATTGCACTGGCAATGATCGGTGTTGTTATCTGCCCCATCACCTCTGGTGATACCGCTTTCCGTTCCGCTCGTCTGACCCTGGCCGACTGGCTGAAGCTGGATCAGGACAGCTACGCAAACCGCCTGAAGCTCTGCATCCCCGTGCTGGGCGTTGGTGCTTTCCTGGGCATCGGCAATGCACTGGGCTTCATCAACTACACTGTGATCTGGCGTTACTTCAGCTGGACAAACCAGACTCTGGCTATGATCGTTCTGTGGGCTGCTTCCATGTATCTGTTCAAGGAGAAGAAGAACTACTGGATCACCGCAGTGCCCGCTACCTTTATGAGCGCTGTGTCCTCCACTTACTTCATCCTGGCTCCCGAGTGCCTGGGCAGCATCCTGAACTCCAAGACTGCTGATGGCGCTACCATCTATAACACCGCAGTCGCGTATCCCATCGGTATCATCTTCGCAATTGCAATGCTGGCGATCTTTATCCACGCAACCAAGAAGACTACCGAGAAGAAAGCCGCATAACCCATTCATAGCGGCAATTTCCCCGTAAAATAGACCGGCCGCTGCCCATCCAGCGGCCGGTTTTTGTTTTTGGCTAAGAGTGCAGACTGACCCTTGCATTTTCTTTGCCGGAGTGGGAAAATGGGTACAAACAAAAACGCAAAAGAGGGATGAACGTTATGCTCTTCAAACCTGCACAACTGGGCCTTGCCAAACTCGACCCTGCCGAGTTGGAAGCCGACAAGAAAGCCTGCAAAAAGATCGGCCCCTGCGGCGTGGGCAAAAAAGCTCTGTATCTGAACAGCTTTTACATCGACCGCCGCTATTACCTGCCTTACACCAGCATCACCCGCGTGTTCAAGCGGGTAGCCATGAGCTCGGGCGGCTTTACCGGCAAGGGGATGTTCGCCTCTATGGCCTACCTTGTGGTGGAGTACGACGGCGGCAAGCAGAAGCAGTGCAACTTCAAGGACGAGCGGGACGTGGATGCCCTGCTGGATCTGCTGGCAAAACAGCAGCCCCAGATCAAGCTGCTGAGCGCCGCCGGTGAGCAGGCATTGCAGAAAAAGGCCGAGGAAAAGGCCGCCCGCAAGCTGCCGGAGCTGTCCGATGATGCCAAGCACACCATGACGGTCCTGCGCAAGGCAAAGGAGTATCTGGAAGAGAAGCCCGCGCTCTCCGATGAGCTGAGCGCCGCCCAGCGCCGTAAGCGCGCCCAGCTCAAAAGCAAGCCGGTTTACCGCTATGTGGCTCTGGCAATCTTCCTGTTCGGCATTGCCGCCGCCGCTTACGGCCTGTACTCGGTGTTCACTCACACCGGCAGCTATGGTGTGTACTTCGCACTGTTTGGCTTTGCGGCCATCTTCCTCTTCTCCAGCTACAACATGCTGCCCACGGCGCACAATAACAACAGCGCCATTATGAAGCGGGCTGAGAAGGCCGAAGCCGCTATGGCCGAGTATGTGAAGCACTACCCCAACGGTGTGTTCCCGGTGCCCAGCTATTACGCCCATCCCATCGTCCTCAAGCGGATGATGGATGCCGTGGAGGAGGGCCAGGCCGTGACCACCGCCGAGGCACTGGATACCGTCAAGGCCCGTCTGCGGGCCGTCAATGCGGACGTGCAGGTGGAGCAGGAGGAATATGACGAGATCGTTGCCATCAAGGCCATGTTCCTGAACCACGATTATCAGTAAAAAAGTATCGCGAAGAGCCGCTCCGGGCATTGCCTGGAACGGCCCTTCGCTTTATAATAAACACAGAGAGTATTTTGAAAAAACAGGAGGTTCCCTATGGATATGGTCACATTGGGGCGCACCGGCATCACTGTGAACAAGAACGGCTTTGGTGCCCTGCCCATCCAGCGCATTTCCCAGGAGGATGCGGTCTACCTGGCCCGCAAGGCTTACAAAGCAGGCATCCGCTTCTTCGACACCGCCCGCGCCTACACCGACAGCGAGGTGAAGCTGGGCGAAGCCTTTGACGGCATCCGCTCCGAGGTCTACATCGCCACCAAGACCGCCGCCGAGAACGCGGAGGACTTCTGGAAAGACCTGCACACCTCGCTGAACAACCTGCGCACTGACTATGTGGACATCTACCAGTTCCACAACCCAGCCTTCTGCCCCAAGCCCGGCGATGGCTCCGGACTGTACGAAGCCGCTCTGGAGGCCAGGGAGAAGGGAATGATCCGTCACATCGGTATCACCAACCACCGCCTGTCCGTGGCTAGGGAAGCCATCGAGAGCGGCCTGTACGAGACCCTGCAGTTTCCGTTCAGCTATATTTCCGGAGAGCAGGAGCTGGAACTGGTGCGGATGTGCAAGGAACACGAGATGGGCTTTATCGCCATGAAGGGCCTGTCCGGCGGCCTGATCACCGACAGTGCCGCCGCCTACGCCTTTGAAGCCCAGTTCGAGGGTGTCCTGCCCATCTGGGGCGTTCAGCGGGAAAAGGAGTTGGACGAGTTCCTCTCCTACATCGACAACCCGCCCCGGATGGACGCGGAGCTGTCAGCGGTCATCGCCCATGACCGTGAGGAGCTGTGCGGCGAGTTCTGCCGGTCAGGCCAAAATGAAAAAGATCGAGGGCTGTCTGCACTGCAACCAGTGCAAGAAAAAGTGTCCCTATGGGCTGGATACGCCCGCCCTGCTGGCCCGCAACTATGAGGACTATAAGCGGGTGCTGGCGGGAGAAGTTAAGGTATAAGGAAACAAAAAAGTGGATGCCGTTTGGCGGCATCCACTTTTGCCTTATAGAGAAGAGGGCGTCGGCTCCTTGAAGATCTTCATGGCGTGCTTGTAGCTGTGCGCAAAGTAGATGATCTCCGCAAGGGCGGTCAGTGCCCAGGAGCAGGGGTAGAGCAGATAGAGCGAGGGGATGGTGTGGAAGTAGGCGAAGATGGTGTACACCCAGATCACCCGGAACACACAGGAGCCCATAATGACGATGATGGTGGGCACCACAGTCTTGCCCAGGCCGCGGGAAGCGGCGATGGTGCAGTCCATAAAGGCCGAGATGCAGTAGGCCAGCGCCATCACGCCCACACGCTTCATACCGGCATCGATGACGGCGCTCTCGGTGGTAAAGAGGGCAAGGAACTGGCGGCCAAACAGGAACAGGCTGCCGCCCAGCACCAGCCCCACACCGAAGGAATAGGTCAGCGAGATGAAATAGCTCTTCTTGACACGGTCAGGCTTGCCCGCACCGTAGTTCTGGCTCATAAAGCTCGCACAGGCCATATAGAAGGCGGCCATGCAGTCGTAAATGAGCGGGTCGGCATTGGCGGCGGCGCTGTTGCCCTTGACCATGAGAGAATCGAAGGAGTTGACACCCGCCTGGATGAACAGGTTGGCGATGGCGAAGATGGCGTTCTGGAACCCGGCGGGCAGGCCCAGCGCCAGAATACTCCTGGTCATGGCGGGATCGAGCCTGGTCTCCTTGAAATGGAGGGCATAGCAGTCCTGCACTTTAGTCAACGCGTGGAGGATCAATCCGGCGGAGACGCACTGGGAGATAGCACTGGCCAGCGCCACGCCTGCTACATCCAGCTTGCAGACGATGACGAAGAACAGATTCAGGATGATATTCAGCACACCGGCAAAGCTCAGGAAGTAGAGCGGTTTTTTGGTGTCGCCGATGGCGCTGAACACGGCGTTGCCAAAGTTGTACAGGGCCAGTGCCGGCATGCCCAGGAAATACACCCGCAGATAGAGGATAGCACCCGGCAGCAGATCCTCTTTGGTGTTCAGCAGCCGCAGCAGGGCAGGGGAGCCCAGCAGACCCACGACCAACAGGATCACGCCCGCAATAAAGCTGACGATGAGGGCTGAGTGGACGGTATCGTGGACATCGTTCGGGTGCTTTGCTCCGTAAAAGCGGGCAACCAGCACGTTGATACCGTTGCCTAGGCCGATGAGAAAGCCGGTGAACAACGAGACAAAGATGCTGGTGGAGCCCACCGCACCCAGCGCCGTAGAACCCGCGAACCGGCCCACCACAGCCACGTCTGACATATTGAATAAGACCTGCAGCAGGTTGGAAAGCGCCAGCGGCAGGCTGACCAGAAGGATCTGCTTCGCCAGAGGGCCTTCCGTCAGGGATTTCGTGCTTGATTTCATATTTTGGTTTCCTTTTTCCATTCCTAGACCATGCCCGCGCACACCGGGGCCAAGCTCTATTATAAAGCCGCGTGCCGCATTTGCAAGAGCCTTTTCAAAAAGAAAACAGAATATGGTCGCCTCGATAATGATTGGATTGTATCCCCGTGTGGAGCTGTCGAACGGCTTGATTTTTGCACCCGGCTGTGCTATACTACATTACACTGGTTTACCAGTGATGTGCGATCGTAGCTCAGCTGGATAGAGCGTTCGGCTCCGACCCGGAAGGCCAGAGGTTCGAATCCTCCCGGTCGCATGGAACAATGAAAAATCCGATTTCTTCTCGCTTGAGAGGAAATCGGATTTTTTGTTTAATGTAAATGGCTGTTCTCTACAAACATGCGGGCAAGCTCTGTGCCGGATTCCTGCATTCCCCGGCGCATCCACTCGTGTACCCAGCCATAGAGCATATAGCCAATGGCGGAGTTCAGATAGGCCAGCCCATTGGGAATTTCCGGAGAGCGGTCAAAATAGCTAAGAATCGTTTCCAGCATGATATCCGACAGCCCGGCATGATACAGTGCAAGATAGAACTCGGAATGCACCTTGTAGAAATCCAGCAGACTGATAAGCCATAAGTTGTTTGGCGCTGGTGTTCCGTTCGGGTGTTCTTGGTCAAACTGTGCTTTCCATTCATCGGTCAAACGAACGGACTCCTGCTTCAGCACATCTTCTTTGCTTTCAAAATTGCGGTAAAAGGATGCCCGCCCGACACCGGCGACATCTACGATTGTCTGAATACTGATGTCTGAAAAATCCTGTGATTTCATCAATTCCAGCAATGCGGACAGAATATGCTGCCGGACATAGGTGTTCTTTTCCTGATTGTTCATGTTTTTCATGGGATGATACAAATTCCCCTCATTGTCTCATTTTTGCTGATACGATTGACCCAGCGCTGTTTTGATGATACACTTGTCCCAGCAAAAAGTCAAGAGAAAAGGAGTTCTCAATGGATCTGACAAAAAAACGTCTTGTAGTTCTTCTTATTGTCATTCTTCTCGGTGCAGTTTTAGGTCGGCTGGCTGTCCGCGCCGGGCTGAATCTGCTGCTGGGTGGTACGCTGTTCGGAGGAAATATTCTGTGAAAAAGACAAAATCAAACGGTCGGCTCAAGTGGGGGCTGATTTACACTGCGGCATTCATCACAGCGTTTGTCGGTTCTGCGTTCTTTAAAATGAAATATGACCCCACCCACGGCAAATACTCCGTCCAATGGAGTGACACAATCGGCAAAGTGTACACCGACTTGTCCTATGGGAACGGCGTAGCGAACAAATTCGACCTGTATGTTCCGGCAGACAATACCAAAGAAAATTACGGCCTTGTAGTTTATCTCCACGCTGGTGGTTTTACGGCCGGCGATAAGTCTGGCGATGCCGAGATGTTACAATGGCTGTGCAGTAAAGGCTATGTAGCGGCTGGCATCAACTACACACTGTTTACGGAAGAAAACCCAAATGCCAGCGTGTACAGCCAGTCGGAAGAGATCAAAGCGGCTATGCCGTATGTCGTTGCAGAAGCTGAAAAATTAGGCTACAAGCTTGACCGGATGGCGATTGCTGGCGGCAGTGCAGGGGGATGTCTTGCTCTGATTTATGCTTACCGGGATGCTGATACTTCACCGATTCCGGTCAAAATGGTGTTTGAAGCGGTCGGCCCCGGCAGTTTTCGTGCAGAAGATTGGGGAATCTACGACCTTGACCAAAGCCCGGAAGCGGCCGCAACTCTGTTTGGCGTAATGTCTGGTCAGACACTTTCCACGGAGGATATCACGTCTGGTGCCTATCTGGAAGCGGTCAAGCCTATCTCCGCAGACCGCTGGGTCACAAAGGACACTGTGCCTTCCGTCCTTTGCTATGGTGCACACGATAAAGTGCAGCCTTTCGCGGCTTCAAAAACGTTGGCCGCTGCACTGGAAGCAAACGGCGTGGACTATCAGTATTTTGTAGCAGAACATTCCGGCCATGGTCTGCAAAATGACAACAAGGTCTACATGGAATATCTGGATACCGTAGTGGAATATCTGGACAAGTACATGAGTGAATGAAGATGATTTTGAGGTTTCTGAAAATCATTCTGATCGTGGTGGTGATTCTTGTGATAACAATTTCAATTCTTTTACTGCTGCTGTCCATGCAGCCATTTGTTCCCAATAATTACACCCAGACGGTCAAAACCGGCGGGGAACTGGAAGCAAAATATCTGGCAATGGGAGCTTCACAGGTGGAACACATGGAAGTGCCCACGGAAGAAGAATGGGGCAGCATCAATGTCTATTATCCCAAGGAACTGACTGAAAGTTCCGAAAGCTATCCGGTTGTTGTGATGGTGAATGGCACGGGTGTGTACAGCTCCAAATATCCGGCACTGTTCAAACATCTGGCTTCGTGGGGGTTCATCGTCATTGGAAACGAAGACCCAAGCACTTATTCCGGTAGTTCTGCAGATACAACACTTGCGTGGCTTCTGAACGAAAACGAGAACCCGGACAGTCGGTTCTATCAGAAAGTGGACACGGAACACATCGGAATTTCTGGCCACTCGCAGGGCGGCGTGGGTGTGTTCAACGCCATCAGTGAACAGCCGCATAGCGGCCTGTATACCTGCGCGGTCAGCTTGTCCCCGACACAGCAGGACTGGGCGGAGGCGTTAAAAATACCGTATGACCCAGCGCAAACACGGATTCCCACCATGGTTCTGGCAGGCGTTGAAAACGATGTTATTACCCCGGAAGGGGCACAGAAGCTATACGATGCGATAGATGCCCGCAAAGTATTGGCGCTGCGCACCAATGTGGATCACGGAAAAATGCTGTACTCTGCGGACGGATATGTAACGGCATGGTTTCTGTGGCTTCTAAAAGGCGATGCAGAGGCGGCAAGGGCATTTACCGGAGATGCACCGGAGCTGCTCCGCAATCCGCTGTATCAGAACCAGCAAATACAATTTGCAGAATAAAAAGGACAACCTCGGCAGTTTGGGAGCGCCCTGCCGAGGTTGTCCTTTTGTGTTTTCTCCAATAATCAGGCTATTGTCGTTGCCTGCGCGAGATGCTTTTTGTATGGTGGAAAATTCCTTTTCATTTTGGCGTTACCATTTTCGATTCTTTTGCCAGATGCGATACAGTCCATCCGTGATCAGATACTCTCGGTACTGAATGGGGGTGCGGCAGGCCTCCCGGATGGTGCGGGGCAGGTTGCCGGTGGCGTAGAAGCGGATGTCCGGGCCAAGCTCGGACTGAAAATGCGCAGCCAAACCATCCAGCAGCCCGGCGGTGCCCAGTACAAAGCCGTTTTGTAAGCAGGCGGAGGTGTTTTTGCCCAGAATAGAGGAAGCCGCCGGTGCCGAGAGATCGATCTGGGGCAGTTGGGCGGTGTTCTGCACCAGCGCTGCCAGCGAAAGCTGCGGGCCGGGCAGGATCACGCCGCCCACCAGCTCCTGCTTTGCGTTCACTGCCATGATGGAGATGGCGGTATCTGCCGAGATGACCGCCAGCGGCCCGGGGCCCTCTGCCAGAGCGGCTACCGCACCGCACAGAAGCTCTGCACCCAGCTGGGCGGGATTGTCCAGCCGCAGCTTGATGCCGCTTTTCAGGCCGGGTCCAACGGTCAGGAAACGGGCAGAGCAGAGCATTCGCAGTGCCTCAAGCACACGGCCTGTCAGCGCAGGTACCACACTGCCCAGGATGCCGCCCTCAATGCGCTCGGGTGCCACCCTATATAAGGAGAGCAGATTCAGCAGGTTCATGGCGTACTCGTCCACCGTTGCGGCCGGGCTGGAATGCAGCCGCCCGCTGAACTGCAAGGTATCGTGCTCATAGCCGGCAATGGTGATGTGCGTGTTGCCGATGTTGACCGTCAGAATCATGGTGGGGGCCTCCTCTGCCTATATAATGTAATTATATAATATAACACCGTTCCGGAAACTGCAAGGGCTCCCCTTGGCAAAGGGGAGCCGAAATGGCTGTGGCCATTTCGGAGGGGGTTGAGCCTGTCCGTCAGCACCCGTTTTGCAAAAAGAAGAAAAAACTTGAAAAAAGATGCAGAAAAGTGTTGACAAGGTGGTTGGCGTATGG
>CALDLZ010000491.1 GCA_937915335.1 uncultured Faecalibacterium sp. | reverse complement strand
CCTGACCCACAAGACCGGCGTGCTGATCCACGGTACTCTTGCCAAGGACCCGGTGTTCAAGGATGTGGGCCAGAAGCAGGTGCTCAAGTTCGATGTGAAGGCCCACAGCGTCAAGACGGACACGGGCGGCGGGGATAGCCTGTATGTGCAGGTGAACGTCTGGCATGGACTGGACAAGTGGGACGGCCTGCTGCTGAAAGGCGATGCCGTCACCGTCTTTGCCCGGGAGCTCAAGAGCCGGGAGTATAACGGCAAGACCTATTACAGCGTGGATGCCGACGATATTCAGCCCGGCGGAATGGTGATCTTCCGGTGGATGCAGAATCTTATCGACCTCTGCACAGAGCCCACGGCCCCGCCGGAACCCGTGCCCACCAGTGAGCCGACGCCCTTTGATGAGCCGGAACCGGTACCCGAGCAGACCAGCCTGACCGGTGGGCAGATGTACCCTGGCGAGAATCTGGCGGACTATGCGCCCCGCACCTCTCAGGCCGCAGCACCCGCTGGGCCCGCCGTGGGTACACCGGAAGCCGACGCCCTCATTGACGACAGTGCGGATGACCTGCCCTTCTGATTCTAAACGCTGTGCTATCTGGCGATACGGGCACTTTACAGAAAAGGAGGTCAGACCGTGGGCATTGACCCATCCCGTGGCTTTGTGGCCTTTCCCCGCGGCCTGACCGACTGGGAGTGGTACACAGAGCCCAACACCGCCCGCCTGTTTTTCCACCTGCTGCTTACCGCCAACTGGCAGGAAAAGCAGTGGCAGGGCATCATCATCAAGCCCGGCCAGCTGGTGACAAGCCGCGCAAACCTTGCAAAACAACTCAAAATGTCTGAACAATCCATTCGGACAGCCTTGGAGCATTTGAGGACAACCAGCTACATAACCAGCCAGACAGGGCCGAAATACACCATTATTACGATAAATAATTATGAAGACATTATCCGGCCTAACCAGGAGATCAACCAGCAGGTAACCAGCTACCAACCAGCTCCTAACCATAACTTAACAAGTCTAACAAACCAACAAACTAACAAGATGTCGTCTGAGGCTTCGCCACAGCCGCCGGACAGACCGACGACCTCCCCCCTGGTAAAAGAGTTTGAACGGGATATCGGGAAGCTCAGTGCATCCGGGAAGCGGGAGCTGACGGAATACGCTGACCGGCTGGGGGAGGAATTGGCTCGGGTGATCCTGCGCAAGTGCATCGATGCCGGAGCACACAGCTGGGCCTATGTGCGGAAGGCGCTGATCGAGGCGGAGACCCAGGGCTGCAGGTCTGCCGAGGAATACCGGCGTACCCACCCCATCAGGGCCGGGCGCAGCAAGCGGGTGGACAGGCCGGAGCCCAGCGGCAACGATTTTCTGAAGGATGCCGCCCTCCGCAGGCGGCTGAAGAAAAAGGAGGGGCCCGATGTACCGGAACCGTGAATACTATCCCGATCCAACGGCGGGCCGGGCACTGAGAAACCTCCGCAGAAAGGAGAACCGATTGAATACCGGAAAGCAATTTGAAGCCGATTGGAAAAGCTCCATGCCGAAGGATGCCTGGTGCTACCGGCTCAAGGACAGCGCCGCGGCCTACTACGGCGGCAATGAGAACCTGAGCTTTTCCATTGACAACATCTGTGATTTTGATGTTTACCGCTACCCCATGCACCACTATTTCGAGCTCAAGACCATTGAAACGCCCAGCATCCCGCTGGAGAAGATTCTGGGTCGGTACGACCGGGAGCGGCAGAAGTACCACAAGATCAAGCACATCACCGATATGGCCCATGCCGCATCTTTCAAGGGCCAGACGGCTCATGTGGTCATCAACTACCGGGGCAAGGTCAACCGCACCTTTGCCGTCCCGGCCAGCGCCGTGCTGGAATACATGAGCACCCAGACCCGCAAGAGCATCCCGTGGCAGTGGGCCGCCCTGAACGGCATCGAGGTGGAACAGCACCTGCTCCGGGTTCACTGGCGGTATGACGTGGAGGGCCTGCTGCGGGTGCTGGAAGGAGGCGAAACCGGTTGACCTACGAAGAAAAGAAGGCGTGGCTTGGCCGCTACCGGGAAGCTGAAAAGAAATACCGGTTGCTTTCTGACCGGCTGGCTGAAGCTCAAACAGCAACCCGACGCACCACCCAGAATGTCAGTGCAACGCCCGGCGGCAGCGGCGACGGACAGAGCCTTGCCCGGGCAGTCGAGCGTGAGGAAGAAGCCGAACGCAGGGTTTATGCCCAGCTGGCCGTCTGCGATGCTTTGTTTGAAGAGATCGACGAGGTGTTGGAGCGGCTGGAAGATTATCGTGATTACTGCATTTTGCGGGATTATTACCTAAACATCCAGACATGGGAACAGATCGCTGCAAAGATGGATATTTCAGTCCGCTGGATCCATAGTCTGCGAGCTCAAGCAATTGAGCAGCTGAAAATCTGAGCCCACTTCACTATCACATCATTGTCAGTTCACTATTTTATGCGGTAAACTAGTACCATCGGCAGAGCCGAAAGGCAGACCGATGCCATGGCAGCTTCCGGAACGTGCCCGTTCGACATCACGTTCCGCGAGCTGCTTCTATTATGCCGCCTGAGCGCAATGTGGTGCGCGTTCGTGTGAGTAGACACGGAAGGTTCGATTCCAAGGGCGGTTCCAATTCGCCGCCGACCCCGTAGGCGGTACAGCCTGACGCATGGGGCTGCATACTCCCCACCGGAAGCTTGTGTGGCGGGCGGCGGGATCTCCTTGCCCGCCCTTTGACCTCCTCCACATATGCCGGAGGCGCCGGAATCCGCAGGCGGGTTTCAGGTATTTTCCCGCCGGATGTGCGTCAATTACCCTGCATGGAAACGTGCAGGGATTTTTATGCTGTTTTCTGCCGTCCGTATGGGCGGCTTTTTTGTACCCTGACGACGAGAGAGGTGGTGAGGATGACTGACAAGCAGGAGCGGTTCTGCGAAGAATATATGATCGACCTAAACGCGACCCAGGCGGCCATCCGTGCCGGATACAGCCCCAAGACTGCAAATGAGCAAGCGGGCAGGTTGTTAGTAAATGTTAGTATCCAAAAGCGCATTGCCCAGCTGCAGGCCGAGCAGAGCCGCCGCACCGGCGTGTCTGCTGACCGGGTGGTGCGAGAGCTTGCCAAGGTGGCCTTTGTGAATGCGGGTGACCTCATCGACGCAAAAACGGCTTCCCTGAAAAGCGATGCTGACAGGGATGACCTTGCTGCTGTGCAGTCGGTAAAGGTGAAGATTTTTGGTGAGGACGGTCTGGAGCAGGAAGTCAAGCTGGCCGACAAACTTAAGGCCCTTGACCTACTGGGGCGGCATCTCGGGATGTTCAATGGCGTGTCCGGCGATACCTCCGACCAACTGGCCGAGGCCCGCAAGCTGCTGGGAGGTGTGGACAGTGCCATTGACTGAGTTTCAGCAGGAATATTTACGCAACTGCAATCACCGCTGGAACGTCAAGACCGGGGCCACCCGAAGCGGCAAGACCTTTGTGGACTGCGCCGTGGTCATCCCGAAGCGTGTCTGCGCTGCCCGGGGCGAGGGTCTGCTGGTCCTGATGGGCAACACGCTGGGCACACTGGAACGTAATGTACTTTCCCTCATGCGGGAGCTCTGGGGCCCCGACCTTGTGGGCATCATCTGCACCTCGGCTTCCGGCAACGTGGTGCAGCTGTTCGGCAAAAAGGTCTACGTCCTCGGTGCCGACAACAAGAAACACATTGCCCGTATTCAGGGCGCTGCCTTTGAGTACGTCTACGGCGATGAGATCACCACATGGGATGAGGGCGTGTTCCAGATGCTGAAAAGCCGCCTGTCTTGTCCGCATTCCCACTTTGACGGCACCTGCAACCCGGAAAGCCCCACCCACTGGTTCAAGAAATTCCTGGACAGTGACGCGGATGTCTACTGTCAGGCCTACACCATCGACGACAACCCGACGCTTCCGGCCCAGTTCGTGGCCGACCTGAAGAAAGAATACACCGGCACGGTCTACTACAACCGCTTCATCCTCGGGCAGTGGATGGCCGCCAACGGCGTGATCTACCGCCTGCTGGCCGACAGCCTTTCTGCCGGGGACGGGCGGTTCTTTTGGCCTGCTGACAAGCCGCTGCACCCGTGGCGGGTGCGGGTCGGGGTGGACTTTGGCGGCAACGGCTCCAAACACGCCTTTGTGGCCACGGCCATTCTGCCGGGCTATTCCGGCGTGGTGGGGCTGGCTTCCCAGCGCATCGACCCGGTGGCGCAGGATGCCGACTTTCTGGCCGACAAGCTCATTGAGTTCTGCGTGGCTGTCTTTGCCCGATGGGGCGAGATCCAATACATCTTCTGCGACAGTGCGGAACAGACCCTCATCAATCACATCCGGGCCCGGCTCCGGCGCTGTAAGCTTTCCTGGCTGGCCGACCGGGTGGAGAACAGCGCCAAGATCCGGATCAATGACCGCATCCGCCTGACCTGCATCCTGATGGGCGGCGGGCGGTTCTGGCTGCTGCCGGAAGCCGCCACTCTTCGGGATGCCCTTGCCACGGCTCTGTGGAGCCAGAAGCACCCCGGCGTGGACGAGCGGCTGGATGATGGCAGCACCGACATCGATACATTGGACGCTTACGAGTACACCATCGAGCGCGATTTCAAGAGGTTGACCAACACATGAACATTGAAGCATTTCTGGGCTATCTGAACAAGACGCGAGGGTGGGCCACTGATGCCGCCTATTACGGCCATATCGAGACCTGGCGGCAGTGGTGGCAGGGTAATGTGCCCGGTGTCCATACCCGGGCAGCAGAGTATGCAGAGGGCACCAAGAAGCGCCCTATCGCTTCCCTGCGGATGCCCAAGCGGGTCTGCGAGGACTGGGCGAACCTGCTGTTAAATGACCGCACCACCTTCCAGATCAAGGACGCTGCCACCGCCGCCTACCTGTTGGGTGACGACGAGCAGCAGGTGGGCGGCCTGCTGCGGGATCTGCATTTCTGGCGCAACGCCAACGCACTGGTGGAACAGGCCTACTGGTCCGGCACCGGTGCCTTTATTCTGAGCGCCGAGAACCTGACCGTTACAAACGGGCAGGCGGTTCCCGGCCCGGACACCCGCCTGAAGCTGGACTATGACCCAGCTTCCTGCATTCTGCCTTTGCGGGTGGAACGAGGCATCGTCACCGAAGCGGCCTTTGTCTCCGAGTGCATGATGGACGGCAAACCCGCTGTCTATTTGCAGACCCACACCGGCAATGAGGTAAAGCGCACCATCCGCAACGAGTGGTTCCGGGTGACGGATTCCGTCTCGGGAGTGCCCGATTTTACCAAGCTGAACGCCCCGCCGGGCACTGCTGAGAGCATTACCGTGGAGGGCTCCCCGCCCTGGTTTACCCTATTCAGCCCGGCGGCAGTCAAGAACCTTGACGGCGGCACGGGGCTGGGCATGAGCGTCTTTGCCGAGGCGCTGGCTGAGGCGCAGGGCATTGACCTGGCCTTTGACAACTACCGGGAAGATATCCGGCTGGGTCACAAGAAGATTTTCTATTCTGCCGATATCTGCCGCAAAGTCGTAGACAAGGACGGCGTGCAGCACTCCATCCCGCCCGACGACGATGTGCAGAGCCAGTTCGTTACCCTGCCCGAAAAAGAGGGCGGTCTGGATCAGGCCAGCGAGTACCACGAATACAACCCCGACCTGCGGGTGGAACAGAACCACAAGGCCGTGCAGGATATGCTGAATCTGTTCAGTTTCAAGTGCGGCCTGGGCTGTCACCGATACAATTTCGAGCTGGGCAACGTCACCACGGCCACCGAATACAATGGCCAGCGCCAACAAGAACCAGATTCCCATTGAGGGCGCTCTGGTGGGTATCGTCCGGGCCATCCTGTGGGCTGCAAAGAACCTGCAGGGGGCTGCGGTGGACCCCGAAACGCCCATCTCGGTGGACTGGGATGACAGCTATATCACCGATGCCGAAACCCGGATGGCACAGATGCGGGACGATGCCCTGAGCGGGCTGCTGCCCCGGTACAAGTATCTGTCTGCCCGGTACGGGGTCAGCGAAGAGGATGCCCGCAAGCTGGCACAGGAAGCGTCTGACGAAAACAAACAGCCTGAACTGAGCTTCGGCGGGGGTGCCTGATGCTGGCCCCGGACTATCTGGACCACGCCCCTGACCGGCTGGTGCTGCTCTGGCAGCAGTTCGAGGATGATACCCTGCGGGACGTGGCCCGGCGCATTTCCAAAATGGAAGCGCTGACCCCCACGGCCAACTGGCAGCTGTGGCGCTACCAACAGGTGGAGGCCGTCCGGCAGGACGTGGTGAAGAAGCTGGCCCGCTACACCGGCAAGAGCGAAACCGAGATCCGGCGGCTCATGCAGGAAGCGGCAACCCGGGCCATGGAAGCCGAGGATGAAATTTACTACCACTACGGCAAGGAACCCACGCCCTTTGCCGAGAATGAGACCTTGCAGGCCCTGCTCAATGCAGGCTATCAGCAGACGGCGGGCACGTTCTCGAACCTGACCGCCACCACGGCCAATACCGTCAGCGGCCAATTTGAAGCCGCCCTTGACCGGGCCCACCTCAAGGTGAGCAGCGGCGCGTTTGACTATAAATCAGCCGTCAAGAGCGCTGTAGACAGTCTTGCCGACACCATGAAATATGTCACCTACCCCACCGGCCACACCGACACGCTGGAGGTTGCCTGCCGCCGTGCGGTGCTTACCGGCGTGAACCAGACCGGTGCCAAGCTGCAAATTGCCAGGGCTGACGAAATGGGCGTGGAGTTCTTCGAGACCACGGCCCACGGCGGGGCACGACCTTCCCACGCCGAGTGGCAGGGCAGGCAGTTCCACCGGGGCGGTGCTGTGGACTATCTGGGGAAACATTACCCAGACTTCGAGGCATCCACCGGCTACGGCACCGGCGCAGGGCTGTGCGGCTGGAACTGCCGCCACACGTTCTTTTCCATCTTCCCGGAATTGGGCCCGGCACCCGCCTGGACACAGGAGAGCTTGGAAGCCCTCAACGCCCGGAACGTCGAATACAACGGCGGCAAGTACACCCAGTACGAGATATCCCAGATGCAGCGGGCCAAAGAGCGCACCGTGCGCAAGTACAAACGCCGGTATCTGGCCGAGGATGCCGCCGGAACTGACACCACCGCCAGTGCTGTGAAGCTCCGGCAGGCCCGGCAGGAACTGACTGATTTTATCAGCGCCACCGGCGGCAGGGCTGACAGTGCCCGCACCAGCGTTGCAGGATTTGGCAGGAGCCAGAGCAGCCGGGCAACGTGGGAGGCGAAGAAGGCCGCAACTTTGAACGAGACCTTGCACATGGAGCCGCAACCTGTTACAATGAAGTCGATCAGCAGTGTCAAATCGTTTGCCTGTGAAACATTGGACAGTTCCGGCCAGCGTCAACTCCAGAACGCCCACAAACGCCTGTTGATGACGGCAGCCAAACAGCCCTCCGGGGTAGAGGTCGGACGTGTGTTCGACCTTCGCATGAAGCCGCTGACCCAGGATATTGTAGGAACTTCTGGCGGGCATTCCGTTCGGCTGCCGGACCAGAGCGTTCCCTATGTGGCGATTCATACCCATCCGGCCTGCGGTAATTTCTCCAATGGTGACTTGAGCAATTTTGCCAACAATTCTAATTTGAAATTGTTGACCGCCATTGGACACAACGGTCATGTGTATGCTATCGAAAAGACAGATTCTTATAACGCCGCACAGGCTCAAGGCATCACAGACAAATTGAACATTCAAATTCGCAAACTGCTCAAATCGGATTTGTCTAACGAGCAAGTGCTGACGGAGGCCGAGGGCTTGATTTCAGAGAGCATAAAGGAGTTGCAGAATTATGGCATCAAGTTCTATGAGTAGTCCATTCTACACAGAGGAAGAGATCCAGGAGATGCAGCAGATTCTTCTGGAAACACCAATCGACCCTAGTTATGACGAAATCTGCGATTCTCTCTATGACGGCTGGGATAAAAAAGTTCTTCAGCAGATGGCTGCACGCAGCTGTTACAGAGTCTTGAAAGGACTTGACCGGCTGCCGCCCGATATCGACTGACCACCATCCACCCGGACGGTGGTTTTCTTTTGCCCGAAATCAGAAAGGAACGAACCATGAAAAAGATTTTTCTTGCCCTTGTTCTGGCCGCATCCATCCTGCTGTGCGGCTGTTCCAGCGAAGCAGATAAGGCCAACTATAACATGTCCAAACAGGCGGACTACTTCGAGAGTGAGCGCAAGATCACCGTCTACAACGCCCGCACTGATAAGATCATCATGGAAGCTGAGGGCTACATGTCCATCTCCAACAACTCGAACAACGAGCTTGTTTGCACGGTAAGGACCGGCCCCAGCCAGTACAAGATGAACTATATCTATCTAAATGAGTACACCATGTATGTGGTCGAGGACATCACCGGTACCCACACAGACCCGTACCATTACAAGCTCTACTTCCACACCAGCATCCTGCCCAGCGTGGAAGTTAAGCCGTAAAAAGTAAATATCGCAAGCGTCTTTGCCCACCCGGGCAGGGGCGCTTTTTTCATGCCGTATTCGCTCAGTGGCAGAGCGCCGGTCTCCAAAACCGGATGCCGCAGGTTCGATTCCTGCATACGGTGCCATCGCAGAGGGCAGTGCGAACCCTGCCCACAACCGAGCACGGACGGAGAACCGTGTCACCAAACCGTGGTTGCACAAACTGAAAGGAGTTTTTCCACCATGAAGCGTGAAGACGTGAAGAACAAGATCCCCGGCATCACCGAGGAACAGCTGAACTGGCTCATGGCCGAGAACGGCAATGATGTCAACCGGGAAAAGACTGCCGCCGAGCAGTACAAGACCCAGCTGACCAATGCCCAGGCACAGCTCAAAACCGCCCAGGACGGCCTTGCCGCCTTTGATGGCAAGAAAAAGCCCGAGGAGTACGAAGCCGAGCTGGCAAAGCTCAAGGGCGAC
>CALDLZ010000490.1 GCA_937915335.1 uncultured Faecalibacterium sp. | reverse complement strand
ACCTGTGAGTGAATTTTAGTATTGCTTGCGGCGAGGAGTTTTTCTTTTATGAGTGGATCGATCTACCACCAGATGACGGTGTTCTGCTTCCTCATCACTGTCCTCATCTGGCTCAGTGCGCTGGTCTCCCGGAAGTTTGCGGATAAACCCTATTTTGCGCTGAATACCGCCATCCTGCTGTTTGAGGGCGTGGACGCGACCTGGGGTCTGCTGGATACCGGCCGCCTGCCGGCCAACCGCTTTGTACTGGTCCTGATGGCAGGGCTGTACTTTCTGATGTTTATGGTGGCGTTGACCGCCCTGACGGATTATATCTCCACCAGCGTGATGGAAAAGAAGTACCGGAAAGGTCTGCATCTTCTGATGGGCATTGTGGCGGCGGGAACCGTGGCGCTGGTGATCATCAGTGCCTTCAACGGGGTGCTTTACTGGGTGGGCACCGACCATATTTTCCACCGGGGCCCGGCCTACCCTTACTGGTTCTGGGCATTGGCTGGCACCCACCTGATCCTGGTGCCTTTTGTGGCGCGGAAATTGGCCCGGGAGAACGGCGCGCCCGGAAGCCGGGTGATGTATGCCACGGCTTATCTCATGCCGCTGGCGCTCCTGCTGGTCGAATCTGTCCTGCCGGAGTATCCATTCGCGTCCATGTCCTTTGCGCTGGCCCTGATCGGGCTGGTGCTGACTGTGGAGTACCAGCAGCGCAAGCTGTTGGTGGATGCCCTGAACGCCGCCGAGCACGCCAACCGGGCAAAGACCACCTTCCTTTCCAATATGAGCCACGATATCCGCACCCCGATGAACGCCATCATGGGCTTTACGGCGCTGGCCGCTGCCCATGTGGACAACGAGGAGCTGGTAAAGGACTATCTGAGCAAAATTTCGACTTCCGGTCAGCATCTGCTCAGCCTGATCAACGATGTGCTGGATATGAGCCGTATCGAGAGCGGCCGGGTAAAGATTGAAGAAAAGGAAGTCCACCTGCCCGACGTGATGCACGACCTGCGCACCATTGTCAACGCCAATATCGTCTCGAAAAATATCGAATTTTTCATTGATGCCGTGGACGTGGAAAACGAGGATATCCTCTGCGATAAGCTACGGCTGAACCAGATCCTGCTGAATCTGTTGAGCAATGCCGCCAAGTTTACGAAAAATGGCGGCCAGATCATTGTCCGCATCATCCAGCGGCCCGGCTTCCAGAACGGCTACGCCACCTACGAGTTCCATGTCAAGGATAACGGCATTGGTATGAGTAAGGAGTTCCAGAAGCATCTGTTCGAGGCCTTTACCCGGGAGGAGACGGCCACCGTCAGCGGCATTCAGGGCACCGGCCTTGGTATGGCCATTACCAAGAACATTGTGGATATGATGGGCGGCACCATCACTGTGGACAGCGAAGAGGGCAGGGGCACCGAGTATACCGTGACCATCCCCTTCAAGGTGCTCAACCAGTCTGCCAAGTACGAGATCATTCCCGAACTGAAAGGGGTGCGGGTGCTGGTGGCCGATGACGATTCCAACACCGCTATCAGTGTGAGCCGGATGGTGCAGGAGATCGGAATGCGGGCCGAGTGGACGCTTTCCGGCAAGGAGGCCGTCCTGCGCACCAAGGTGGCTGTGGAGCAGAACGACGCGTTCGGAGTCTATATCATCGACTGGATGATGCCCGACCTGAACGGCATCGAGACCGTGCGCCGCATCCGGCAGCTCATTGGCGACAGCAGACCCATTATCATCCTGACGGCCTACGACTGGTCGGATATCGAGGAGGAAGCCCGGGAAGCGGGCGTGACGGCCTTCTGCTCCAAACCGCTCTTCCTCTCTGAGCTGCGGGATATCCTCTCCCAGCCCTACCGGGTGGAGACCCCGGAGGAGACAGAGCAGGGCTATGACTTCACCGGCAAAAAAGTTCTGCTGGTGGAGGACAATCAGCTCAACCAGGAGATCGCCCTGTCCATCCTCAAGGAAGCAGGCTTTGCCGTGGGGGTCGCCGATGACGGTGACGTGGCCGTGGAGACCCTGCGGGAAGCCGATGAGGGCCAGTATGATCTGGTGCTGATGGATATTCAGATGCCCAGGATGGACGGCTACACCGCCACAAGACAAATTCGTACCCTGGCGGGCGGCGTGGCGAATATCCCCATCATCGCCATGACGGCCAACGCCTTTGAAGAGGACCGGAAAAAGGCCGTTGAGGCCGGGATGAACGGCCATGTGGCAAAGCCCATTGAAGTGGACGTGCTGATGAAAACACTGGCAAGGGTGCTGAAATAAAGAGAAAAGCGGCTGTGCGATGCAGCCGCTTTTTTGTTATAGAATGACGTTCTTGATCAGCAGGGAAACACTGCCGTCCGCATCATGGAGGAACTCGACCTCGGAATCGGAGTTGAGCAGCTCGGTAGGGATCTTGACCTCGATGCCGTTGGCGGTATGGATGCTCCGGCTCTCCATCCGGCGGATGCGGGCCGGGGTGACGGTGACGGGCGCGGCGGCCTCCTCCAATACCTCGCTCTTTTCCACATAGTCATCGAAGGGAACAGCAGCCAGCGGGTATTCCTCGGCCAGCTGGCGGCGCACCTGCTCCACCGACACCTGATTGTCATTGTCGGCGGCCTGGTTGGCTATGAGCATGGCCACCTGCGCGTCGGCATGGGGCTCGTCCTCGTAGGTGTCCTTCACGGCCTGCGCGGCGGCTTCCTGAATGGCCTGCAGCTTCTTTTTCTCGGGCTCTGCCTGGGTATACTGGAACACGACGGTGGAGAGATAGAACTCCTTGTGGCCGTCGATATCATACTTTTTTTCCAGCAGGCGCATGGAATAGTCCGTCAGGTTGACAAGGGCACCCTCCTCCACCTTGCCGCTCTGGGTGGGCAGGCAGGCCCGCTGCTGGATGATGGAGTTGACGGGGGCACCCTCCACGGTCTCGGTATAGTGGGTGTAGCCGTTTTTGTAGTTCAGCTTCAGGATGCCCAGCCAGGGCGCTCCGTCACGGGTGAAATCCACCACGGCCAGGTCGGCCCCGGGAATGGTGGTGTGGGCGTGCATGTAATCGAACAGCACCCCCGCAATGCGGCAGGACAGGTCCACGAAGTCCTGGTTGTGTTCCAGCTCGTT
>CALDLZ010000489.1 GCA_937915335.1 uncultured Faecalibacterium sp. | reverse complement strand
AGCGCATCAGGCCACCGGGCTGGGCGTAGGTGATCTGGGTGCGGTAGGTGCGGCCCGGATTCTGCATGTTGCGCAGATTCATCTGGTACTCGGTATTATTGGGCTCCATCTGGGCGGCACGGCGGGCATCCTGTAAGGCATCGATGCTGCTGCCAAGCCCCTGATTGGCCAGCGAGGAGAGGTAATACCACCGCGCGGTGCGGATGGTGATGCCGTCCAGCACCCGGCGGGCCTCGGCATAGCGCTGGTTGACGATGAAGTTGCGGGCGGCCTGCATCTCAGGGGTGTCCGCACCGTTGTAGCCCGGGCCGCTCTGCTGCTGGTAGGTGCCGCCGAAGCCGAACCCGAAGGGATCAAAGCCGAAGCCAAAGTCTCCGAAATCCCCGTTGGAATAGCCGTTCTGCTGGTATCCCTGCTGATAGCCGCCATAGGAGGAGCCACCACTCTGCTGGCCGTAGGGATTGCCATAGCCGCCCGTCTGGGGGCCGGTCTCGCCCTTGGTGATGGCATCATAAGCCGCCTGCACTTCCTTGAAGTGTTCCTCGGCGGTGGGGTCATTGGGGTTCAGGTCGGGGTGCCAGCGCTTGCACTTGGCACGGTAAGCCTTTTTGATCTCTTCTTCACTGGCACCGCGCTGGATGCCCAGAACCTCATAGGGGTCTCTCATCGGTCTACTTCCTCACGTCTCTATTGGCATTGCACGGCCTGCATGCCGCGCAGTCAAACTCTAGTGTACAGGACTGGAACGGAAAAATCAAGGAAAACCGCCGAAATCAGGCGGTTTTGTCGTCCTTTTTTGCATTTTTGCAGTTATATTTGAGCCACACGCCCGAATACAGGATGTTGCGCAGCAGGTCAACGTCCTCCACGCAGGGCAGGCGCTCGAAGCTGCGGGCACAGTTGGCCAGCAGCAGCTCGAAGATCTCCCGCATCTCTTCCTCGTACCCGGGCTGTCTGCTCAGGGTACGCAGCGGGTTGTAAGCCCCCTTGCGCTCGTCACGGGCCAGATCATCGTAGGCATCCAGCAGGTAAATATACTTGCCCAGATTGAAGCCGATGCTCCGCAGCTCCGGTGACCAGTGATCCTGCTTGTAATCAAACAGTTCGGCCATCAGCTCGCCGAAGCAGCCGGAAACGGCATCCAGATCCTCGCTGCCCTCGGCCTCGTACCGGGCCAGCCGATCCAGACAGGCACGGATGGCAGCGCACTGGCGGGGCCAGCGTGCTGCGGCTTCCCGGGTGGGAGAAGCCAGCAGCGTTTCAAACCCCAGGCCCAGCAGACTGCGGTCATCGTTCCACTTATCCTGGGCGTTGTAGTAGTGCAGGGCCACGCTCAGGTCGGCACAGTAATCGGTGGGGCCGCTGGCCCGCCAATTGAACTTGCGGATGGGGTGGATGGGGCAGTGGTCACAGCCCGTCACGCACTCGGTCTCGCCCTCGTACAGGCTGGACAGCAGCAGGTTCAGAAAGGTCAGGTCATAGCTCAGGGTCAACCGACCCCTGAGCCCGTGCAGCGCGCCGATGCGACGGCAGAGCCCACAGTAGGCCGAGCGATACCGCGCCTGGGCCTCCGGGCTGAGCGCGGCCTGATTCGGGATGACATATCCGAACATGGCTCAGCTCTTTTTGATGAACTGGGTGCCGCAGCGGGGGCAGGAGATCTGGATGCGGCCCCGGCCCCGGGGCACCCGCAGCTTCTGGCGGCACTGGGGACAGCGGTAGTAGTGGTAGACCTTGCGGTTGGCCCACTGCTCCTTCACGCCCTTGAACTTGTTGTCCACCCGATCCTTCAGGGTGTAGAACTTATAGTTCTCCTCGGTGCGCTTGGAGATGTTCCGGCTGAAGGTACGGTAGTAGCAGAAGATCAGCAGGGCCATGCCCAGATAAGTGAAAATGCTTACCCGGCTGATGATGGCGATGAGCAGCAGCACCAGCGCGGCGATGCTCAGAAACTGGTTCAGGCCGTCGGTGCCGTAGCGGCCGATCATAAACTGACGAAACTTTTCTTTCATAGGTCTCCGGTCCTTTGTCCTTAATAATAACCCTCTCAGTCACGCTGACGCGTGCCAGCTCCCCCGAAGGGGGAGCCAATGCTTCTGATAGGACAAAAACTGCAAATTTGCAGAACATTATCCCAAAGCCGCAATTGCCTCTCCCTTTGGAAGAGGTGGCAATGCGAAGCATTGACGGAGAGGGCGTTCATTTGTTTGTAATACTAGAATATCAGCCAACCATGATAAAATTTTGAACAGAATGCAAATCTACCATGAAAGGACGAAATTTAGGTGGCATTCTCACTGCCGGAGCGCTTGCGAACGGTCAGGGCCGCTTCCACGCCCAGCGCGCCCTCCATCGGGCAGTGCAGCCCGGCGCGGCCCGCTTCGCCGGTGGTGGCAAGGTAGGTGCCCGCCATGCCGCCCCGCAGGGGCACGATGGAGGGCCCGAGAACCTTTACCGGGCCCTCCACCGAGAGCTGGACGGCCTCGCCGCAGTAGGGCAGAAGGTTGCCGTTCTGGTCGATGGCCCGCAGGCTGACGGCGGCACAGTCCCAGGTGGGGCCGTCGGTCAGGATGGGGTTGTGGACGATGCATTCCAGCCGGATGGACTGTACCGGCTCCTTGACCACGGTGCGAACGGTACGCCCGTGCCAGACGGCTTCAAACCGGTAGACGCTGGACGGCCCGCCCAGCACGCCGATATATTTGTAGTACATCCGCAGCAGGTCGTTCCAGCTCAGCCGCAGGGAGAGCATCCGCGCCCGGGAGAAGGGGGAGAGGTTCAGCGCGTCCCGGCGCATCTCGTTGAGGATGGCCGCCACCTGCGGGGCTGTGGCCTGATCAAGCCCCTCGTATTTTTCCAGCAGGGAGCCCACGAAATCCTGAATTTCGATGGGCGGATGGGGCAGGGCGGCATAACGGCCCCGGCGGTCGGGGCTGAACTCGGCAATGAAGTCATTGTCCCGGTAGAACCGGACGCTTTCAGCGTTGGTGAACACCCAGCAGGCCCCGGCAAAGCCGCCCGGGTGGTCGCCCAGCGCCATGCTGGACGAGACCTCGAGCACCACATCCGAGGGGGAACGGGGCGTTTTCTGGCTGGCATAGACGGCGGCGGAGAGCTTCGGGTTGCGGAACATGTCCGTCACGCCGTGGTAGCAAACGCGGTCACCGCTGCCAAACTCGCGATGGGTGTTGTAATCGGACATGCACCAGCCGAGGGCACCGGCCACGCCCTGTTGGGCAATGGCATCGTTGAGGACGGCGGCATGGCGCAACGCCTGTGCCAGACGGTGGGGCTCGTCATCAAAGGCCTTGGCCGGGAACTGCTGACCCCCGAACTCGCTGATGAGATAGCCCTTGCGAATGTCGGGCGTGACGGAGGAGCGGGGCTCACAGCCCGGCCCCCGCCCGGAGTAAGAGTAATCGTTGTAGGCGTAAACATCCTCCAGCAGCTGGCTCTTGCGGGAAACCCGCACACCGCCGGTGGGGCGGGTGGGGTCCAGCCGGTGGACAGCCTCGTTGGTGCGCTTGTAAAAGGCCTCGTTGTCAGGACTGCCGTTGACCCGCACGCCCCACAGGAACACGCTGGGGTGGTTGCGGCACTGGCAGACCATCTCGCGGCAGTTCTGCAAGGCCTGCGCCTGCCAGACCTCGTCGCCGATATGCTGCCAGCCGGGCATCTCCAAGAACACCAGCAGGCCCAGCTCGTCACAGGCATCCAGGAACGCCGGGCTCTGGGGGTAATGGCTGGTGCGCACAGCGTTGCAGCCCAGCTGCTTTTTCAACAATTGGGCATCCAGCTGTTGAATACTGTCCGGCATGGCGTAGCCTTGATAGGCGTAGCTCTGGTGCCGGTTCAGGCCCCGCAGCTCCACCCGCTGGCCGTTGAGATACAGCCCCCCGGCCACAAACTGGATGGTGCGGAAGCCGAAGCGGGTGCTCTTTTCGTCCAGCACCCGGTCGGGCAGACCACCGGTGCCGGGCCGGATCAGCCGGACAGTCAGGGTATAGAGGAAAGGATGCTCCACGCTCCAGGGGTGCACGCCGTTCAGGGTGCCCATGATGGGCAGGCTGAGCTCGCCGCTGTACAGCGCCCTGCTCCCGGCGGGACTGCGGATCTCCGCCTGCAGGGTGCAGCCGATGGTCTCGCCCACGGTGGAGGAATAGATGCGGAAATCGCCCTCGGCCTGCGCTTCAATAAAGATGTCCCGCAGGTAGGCGGGCTCCTTCACGTCCAGACTGACGGCCCGGTAGATGCCGCCGTAGGTCAGGAAGTCGATCTGCCCGCCAAAAGGAGGGACGTTCAGGTCTTCCCGGCTGTCGCACCGGACGGCCACCACGTTCTTCTGGCCTGGCAGCAGCGCCTCGGTCAGATCCACGGTAAAGGCGGTGTAGCCGCAGCCATGGTGGAACATCCGCCGCCCGTTGCAGAACACGGTGGCATCGTGGGCGACGGCCCCGAAGGTCAGCAGCACCGTGCGGCCCTGCCATTCCTTGGGCGCAAAGAATTCCCGCCGGTAGCCGGACACCAGCTGATACTCGTTTTCGTTGCAATAATTGTAGGGCAGCGTCTTGACCGTGTGGGGCAGACGCACCGGCTCCAGTTCCACCCCGGTGCATTCGGGGCGGACGATGGCGGGGTCAAAGGTCGGGGTAAACAGCCAGCCGTCATTCCAATCGTAGTGTTCCATAGCCTGTCTCCGTTGCACAAAACAAAAATTCTTAGTCTTATGCTACCACAAAGTTATGAACGAAAAAAGCACCAGACCCCTTGTTTTTTCCGTTTTTGCAGAAAATAGAATTAAAATTGAAAAAAGACAGCCCTCTCCGGCCTTGCTGATGCAATGCAACCTCTCCCGGAGGGAGAGGCAATTGCTGTTGGCTCCCCCTCTGGGGGAGCTGGCGAGCGCAGCGAGACTGAGAGGGCTTGAAAAGCTGTATGAAGTTTAACGGATAAAATTGGTCATCGGGCGGCGGGGGTTCTCGGGATGGGCGATGCCATTGGCCCTGCCCAGCTCGATGCACTTGAGCAGCCAGGCCATGTTCCGGCCCAGCTCCCGCATCACGGCACAGCCTTCCTCGTCCTGCAGCACCTGCTCGGGCTTGGAGCCGTGCACCATGGGCCAGTAGGAGCCGCTGACCAGCGGCATGTGGAAGAACTCGGGGTACTTGACCAGCTGATCCAGCGTGGTGGTGGTGCCGGCACGGCGGGCCGAAGCGCAGATGGCGGCGGGCTTGTAGGCCAGATACTTGCCGCCCGCGTAGGCCAGGCGGTCCATGAAGCTGGTCATGTTGCCAGAAGCGGAGGCGTAGTGGACAGGCGTGCCGAACACGAAGGCATCGGCGGTCTTGGCCTTTTCAATGGCCTCGTTGACCACGCCGCCGAACACACAGCCGTTGCCGGCGGCGCAGCCGCCGCAGCCGATGCAGCCGCCCACGGGCTTGGTGCCAACGTTCAGGATTTCCGTTTCGATGCCGCTGGCGTTGAGCTCCTCGGCGATCAGGGACAGGGCAGTGTAGGTGCAGCCCTTTTCATGGGGGCTGCCGTTGATGAGCAGGACTTTCATAAGCGAATACTCTCCTTTTGGGCAAAACACGCCGCACATCCGGCGCTCTGCCCCGATTTTAGCACAATTGCCCCCCGAGTGCAACGCGCACCCTTGACAAAGAGTTGCGCTTTGACGATAATATGGAGATACGAAAACACGAAAGAACCGCTGGACGGGCAGGGGGCCCGTGCGGCGGAAGAAGGAGGCAAACACATGCGCGTTATTGCAGGAGAAGCCCGAGGCCGCAGGCTGGAAGCACTGCCCGGCACTGATATCACCCGCCCCACGATGGATCAGGTCAAGGAGGCGATGTTCAGCATCGTCCAATTCGATCTGCCCGGGGCCCGGGTGCTGGATCTCTACGCCGGCAGCGGCCAGCTGGGCATCGAGGCCCTGAGCCGGGGTGCGGCCCGGTGCGTGTTCCTGGATGAGAACCGGGACGCTGTGAACATCGTGATGAAGAACTGCAAGACCTGCGGCGTGTTTGACCGCAGCCGGGTCAACATCGGCGAGGCGGCACGGTATCTCTCCGCCTGCCACGAGCAGTTTGATATCGTGCTGCTGGATCCGCCCTTCCGCACCGGCACGCTGGAAAAGATCCTGCCCAGTGTGGACAAGTGCCTGGCACCCGGCGGCATCGTGGTCTGCGAGAGCGAGACCGGCCTGGTGCTGCCCGCCGAGGTGGGCGGCATGACCCTGAAAAAACAGTATAAATACGGCAAGGTCTTGCTGTGGAAATACACAAAGCCTCAGCAGGCTGCCGGAGAGGGAGATGCGGAATGAACGTGAACGAGCTTTTGGATACCATTGAGGATACTCTGGAGGAAAGCGCCGGAATGCCCCTTTCGGGCGGCAAGCGGATTGTGGACGTGGAGCAGATCCGGGATTACCTGGACGAAATTCGTCAGAACCTGCCCGTGGAGCTGCGGCAGGCCCAGTCCATCGTCAGTGACCGTGCCCAGCTCATTGAATCGGCCAACGCACAGGCCCAGGCCATCGTGAAAAAGGCCGAGGAGCGCGCCCGTGTGCTGGTGAGTGAGGCCGAGATCGTCAAGGCTGCCCAGCAGCGCGCCAGCGAGATCGTCTCCGCTGCCCAGACCGAGGCCCGCACCGTCCGCCAGACTGTGACCGACTACTGTGATAATATGCTCAAGACCACGGAAGAGACCATGGCGGAGAACGCCGCGCAGGTCAAAAATGTCCGTGCAAACCTGCGTCAGGGCCCCCGCAAACCACTCTGATGCGAAAATGTGAAAATTTCCGGTGAGACATCCCAGCCCCGGCAGGCAAAAATGACGGCTTGCAGGGGCTTTTTTTGTTACATTTTGAGAGAAAAAACGAAAGCGAAACCCTTGCAATCAGCCCCCTGTTTTGTTACAATAAAATCGTATCAGTAGGCCAAACCGGGCAACAAATTCCCGGCAGGCCGCAGGCCCCTTGTCCGGGCAGGCGCTCCGGGCGGAAAAAGCGGCAGATACACGATTTTATCTGATTTTTGAAAGGAGGCTGGGTGTGATGGAAACAGAAAAGACGGCACAGCCCTTTGACCCGGCCTCGTTTGAGCATGTTCCGGTGCTTCTGAACGAGTGCCTGGACGGCCTGAAGATCGACCCGGCGGGCACCTACCTTGACGGCACGGCGGGCGGCGCGGGACATTCCCGGCAGATCGCCCTGCGACTGGATGCCGAAAAGGGCGGGCGGCTCATCTCGCTGGATCAGGATCCCGATGCCGTGCGGACGGCCCGGGCCCGGCTGGCGGGCCTGCCTGCCACCGTGGTGCAGATCAACTTCCGCTATGCCGGACAAGCTCTTGAGCAGCTGGGCATTGAAAAGATCAACGGTGCCCTGCTTGACCTAGGCGTTTCGAGCCACCAGCTGGATGACGCGGCCCGAGGCTTTTCCTACCGGGCGGATGCCCCGCTGGACATGCGGATGAGCCAGGAGGGAGAGACCGCCGCCGACCTTGTGAACAGCGAGAGCCGGGAGGAGCTGGCCCGCATCCTGCGGGATTACGGCGAGGAACCCTTCGCCTGGCAGATCGCAGGCAAGATCGTGGAGGCCCGGGAGACCGCTCCCATTGAAACAACCTTGCAGCTGGCCGACATTGTCGCCAGCGCCATGCCCCCGGCCGAGCGTCGGAAAAATAAAAATCCCTCCCGCCGCACCTTTCAGGCACTGCGTATTGCAGTGAACCATGAGCTGGACGCGCTGGAGGAAGGACTGGATACCATTTTTGAGCATCTGGCCCCGGGTGGAAGGCTTTGCGTGATTACCTTCCATTCGCTGGAGGATCGGCTGGTCAAGAACAAGTTCCGCCGCTGGTCCACCGCCTGCACCTGCCCGCCGGAGTTCCCGGTCTGCGTCTGCGGCGGGAAAGCCAAGGCAAAGCTGATCACCCGCAAACCCATTGAAGCGGACACGCGGGAACTGGAAGAGAACCGGCGCAGCCGGTCGGCCCACCTGCGGGTTTTGGAAAAAATCTGAGGGCAGCACAGCCCCGGAGATGTGAGGAGGAGATCACCATGGGTCAGGCAGCATACGATATGACAGAGGTGCGGCGCAGAAGAGCGCCGCAGACGCAGCCCAAAGTCCCGCTGCGGGTCGAAAAGGGTGGAAAAAAGCGGCTGAACCCCGTCCGGGCAGCCATGCAGCATGTGCTGCAGCTGGTGGGCGCGGCTTTGCTGGTGGGCTTTGCGGTAAGCCTGCTGTGGAGCGAAGCCCAGCTGGTGGAGCTGAACTCTCAGATCCAGAGCGCCAAGGCGGAACTCGTGAGCGAGCAGAGCCAGTATACATACTACAACAGCGCGCTGAACAGCCGCACCAACATCACCAGTGTTGAGGAGACAGCCACCCGTCTGGGCCTGATGAAGATCGACCAGAGCCAGATCACCTACATCCGGCTGGATGAGGGCAGCGTTCTGGTGCGCAAGGCATCCACTGTACGGCAGTGGTCCGATCTGATCCATGATGGCGCAATGACCATCCTTGCCTCTGTCCATTCGGCAAAATAAAACCAAACATCGAAAAGCGTGCGGCAGCGCACGCTTTTTCGGTTTCTTCGGGAGTACGCAATGCAGACATCATCCTCCAACCCCAAAAAGAACAGTGCCCGTCCGCGTCGGGTAGACCCCCGCGCGCGGCTCAGTGCATGGCAGCGGCATTTCAGCTTTGGTGCCGCCGTATTCTTTGTGGCGGCCGCAGCGCTGGTCGTTATCCACCGCCCGTATAAAATTCAGATCCGGGATGGCGACACCTATCGCCAGTACGCCGCCGAGCAGCAGCTGCTGGACAGTACCATTCAGGCCACCCGCGGCGAAATTTACGATTCCAACGGCATCACGCTGGCCTCCACCAGCGTGGTCTGGACCATCTGGGCCGATCCCTCTTACAGCACGGCCCTGTATACCACCCACACCGACGATGCCACCGGCGAGGAGACCCGCACCGTGGACGAAGCCGCCCTGCAGGAGGTGAGCACCCAGATCACCCTGCGGCTGCTCTCCGGCGACGGCGAGAGCCTGGACAGTGTGGATACCTCCTCCGCCGAGTATCAGGCCCAGTACCAGACGGTACACGATGCCCTCTCCAAGAGCGACAGTTCCTATCAGGTGCTGGCCACCAAGGTAAACAATGCCATCAAGCTTTCCATTGAGGAATACGCCGCGGCTTATAATAAGGACCACCGCAAGAGCACGACCTCTGCCGGAGCGCTGGAAAAAATCCTGGGCAAGCTGGGCCTTGGCAAACAGCAGACTGAGGACGATACCCCTCAGGTGCGCAAGGGCCGTATCTCGGTGTCGGCCTCCAAGGGGTTCCAGCGGGATTACCCCTACGGCAGTTTCGCCGCCGCCGTGCTGGGCTTCTGCAACGCCGACGGTCAGGGCGTGTACGGCCTGGAAAACTCCTATGAATCCACGCTGGCCGGTGTGAATGGCCGCACCATCACCCTGCGCAATGCCTACGGCAACGCCATTGCCGATGAGAACGCCACCACCTATGCCGCCAAGGACGGCTCCAATCTGGTGCTCTCGCTGGATGTGAATATTCAGGAGGTGGTGGAGCGCTACCTGAACGAAGCCGTTGCCGCAAACACGGTCGAGAACCGCGGCTGTGCCATCGTGATGAACGTCAAGACCGGTGCCATCCTTGCCATGGCCTCCAAGCCGGATTTCGACCCCAATAATCCGCAGGATTTCAGCGCCAATCTGGCCTACTTGACCGAACAGGTGCAGGCGGAGCCGGAGCTTTACACCATCTACAAGAAAGATGAAAACGGCAACTACCTGCGGGATGAGAACGGGAATAAGATCGTGGATGACGAGGCCGATTACACCGGCACCTACCGCGATATCCAGTGGAAGAACAAGGCTATCACCGAGCTGTACTACCCCGGAAGCGTGTTCAAGGTCATCACTGCCGCCATGGGCGTGGACAGCGGCAAGGCCAACTACAACACCACCTTTACCTGCTCCGGTGCCTACGGCGTGGCCAAGGAGACCTACCACTGCGCCGGCAAAAAGGCGCACGGCACCCAGAATCTGGCCGAGGCACTGCGTAACAGCTGCAATATCTACTTCATCCAGCTGGGCCAGCGGGTGGGCTCCAGCCTGTTCTATGATTACTTCGATGCTTTCGGCTTTACCGAGCGCACCGGTGTGGATCTGCCCAACGAGACCAGCTTCATGCAGTATTACAGCAAGAGCCGTCTGGGCGAGGTTGAGCTGGCGTCCTCTGCCTTCGGTCAGGCCATGGCCGTGACCCCGCTGCAGGTGTGCACCGCCATTTCCGCCGCAGTCAACGGCGGATATCTGGTCACCCCCCATGTGGTGGATAAGATCACCGACCAGAACGGCAACGTGGTGCAGGAGATCGGCACCAACGTCCGCCGTCAGGTCATCAGCGAGAGCGCCAGCGAGACCATCCGCCAGATCATGGAGTACGAGGTGGGCGACGGTACCCAGGGCGGCGGCGGCAACGCCTATGTTGCAGGCTACCGCATCGGCGGCAAGTCCGGCACCTCCGAGCAGCTGAACATGGAGCGCCGCGCCGACGGCGACTACAAGAAGGTCGCCTCCTTTGCGGCTGTCCTGCCCGCCAACGACCCGGAGATCCTGGTCTACGTCATGCTGGATGACCCCAACAACGCCCGCACCGACTACTCCTCCATCCTGGCCGCGCCTGTGGTCGGCAACATCATCAGTGAGATCGCCCCCTATCTGGGCATTGCCACCGACGGTGTGGACCGCAGCGGCACCACCGTCAAGGTGCCCAACCTGACGGGTAAGGAGTGGAGCAACGCCCAGGTGCAGCTGAATATCAAGGGCCTGAAGCACCAGCTGGCCGAAAGCACCTCGGATCAGACCGCCGCCCTTGTTACCTACCAGTACCCCCGCGCAGGCACCGAGGTGCCCTACGGCACCACCGTCTACCTGTATACCGATACCTACGAGGGCAGCCACACCGAGGTGCCGGACGTGACCGGCAAGAGTGCGGACTTTGCCCGGCAGATGCTGAACGCCGCAGG
>CALDLZ010000488.1 GCA_937915335.1 uncultured Faecalibacterium sp. | reverse complement strand
GCTTATCACAGAGCATAACAACATGGCCCAGTTTGAACCGGCATTGATTTTGAAGTGGATTTTTAAGACCGCCATTTCTGTCTGGATGATCTCGAACACCTTTGACATCATCATGGCCGTGTTCGATGTGACGCAGCAGGTCGTGGCAAATTCCAGCGGCATTATCAGCGGCAACACAAGGGTCAACGACATTGGCCTTTCCATGCTGGAAAGCAGCATGATGAGCATGGACGTCGGCCCGCTGTTCGGTCTGTTCCTGCAAAGTTTCCTGATCGGCATCACCATGCGCATCCTGTCCATCGTGATTTTTGTGATCGTGTACGGCAGAATGATCGAGATCTACATGATGGTCAGTCTGGCCCCGGTGCCGATGGCTACATGGGGAAACCACGAGCAGAGCCATGTCGGGCAGAATTACTTGAAGTCCCTGTTTGCACTGGGCTTCCAAGGTTTCCTGATTTTGATTTGCGTTGCTATCTACGCCGTATTGATTCAGAACATCGCCATTTCCGGTGATGCCATCGGCTCCATCTGGAGCATTGTCGGTTACACGGTGCTGCTCTGCTTTTCGCTGTTCAAGACCAGCTCTGTCGCAAAAACTTTGCTGGGTGCCCATTGATTGGAGGTGTTTCTTTGGCAGCTTATATTTCTGTGCCGCGTGATCTGACCAAGGTGAAGTCCAAAGTGGCTTTCAACCTGACCGCACGGCAGCTTGTTTGCTTCGGTGCAGCGGCAGTCGTAGGAGTGCCGCTGTTCTTTGTCCTGCGAGATACCGCAGGCAACACAGGCGCGACCCTCGGCATGATGGCAGTCATGCTGCCCATGTTTTTTCTGGCCATGTACCAGAAGAACGGTCAGCCCGCCGAAAAAATCCTGATGTACTATATTCAGGCCCGGTTCATCCGCCCGAAGGTACGTCCGTATGCAGACCTGTACGACATTGCCAGCTTTGAATCAAAAAAGATGATCGTCAGTCAGCTTATCCGCAGGGTAGACGTTTATCGTGGATATCAAATTCATGTGGACTTCAACTTTGATCTTGCACAGTATTTGGAGAACAGCGATGAACTTGCTTGCTGACGAAACAAAAACACCGTTGACTTCGATTTGAAATCAACGGCGTTTGTAACTCTCATTTGAGCTGATGGTGGAGAATACCGGGATCGAACCGGTGACCTCTTGCATGCCATGCAAGCGCTCTCCCAGCTGAGCTAATCCCCCATAATTTTCCAGAAGTGGACACTTCAGGAAAAGAGATGCTCAAACAAGAAATGCTTTATGAAGTTCAGTTGTGGGGGTGCGTGAGCGCACTGCTTGGGCTCCCAGCTGAGCTAATCCCCCACATATTTTGTTCTTTGTCTTGCGACGTGAGTTATTATACCAGCCGCAGGAAAGGTTGTCAACACCCAATTTGAAAAAGTTTGCAAAAAACAAAAAGCCCTGCCGGGCACGAAAGCCGGGCAGGGCGTGGAACAAAGTGAGGATGTGCAAATTCGGTTCAGGCCTTTGCATACTGGCGGTCAAAGATCTGCGGGGCCACGCGGCAAAGCAGAACGGCGGCCACGACAGTCAGCAAGGTCTCGGGTAGCATGTAGCTGCCGTTGTAGACCAGGCTGTAAGTCCAGGCGGACAGGCCGTCGGTCAGGTTGCCCCAGACCAGCACGCCGGACAGGAAACTGCACAGAAAGCGCAGGAAGCCGGCCATGAAGGTGCCGAACGCCACGCCGACCATCCGGTTCTTGAAGGGACGGGCGAAGAACTCGGCGGTGCCCAGAGCCATAAAGGCCACGAGGTAGTCCAGCAGGACTTCACCCAGGAAATACAGGAAGGTCGGGGTCGGGGGAGCCCAGAAGCCCAGCAGCATCTGCAGGCAGCCGTTGACAAAGCCGGTGAACAGGCCCCACTTCACGCCGTGGCGGAAAGAGACCAGCACAAAAGGCAGCATGCTCAGCAGGGTCACGCTGCCGCCGTTGGGCAGGGTAAAGAACTTGATGTTGCTCAGCACCGTACCAATGGCGATCATCAGGGCGCATTCCACAAGGATGCGGGTCTTGGAATAGGATTTTGTCATTGAAGATTCCTCTTCTCGCATAATAGTACACAAAAACAATGCGCCTGCACAAAATGGCAGGCGCATGGGCTTCGTTTGTGAAGAGGGCAGACCTTTCGCAAACTACCTACGCCGGCATTACCCGGATCAGGTTCAAGGGTACTCTACGGATGCAGATCTCAGCCTTTCGGCGCCCCTGTTTTTATGTCCAGCTATCAGTATACCGGCCGGCGGCCAAAAGTCAAGCCCCGGCGGGGCATATTGGCGGCGGTTGGCTCCTATTTTTT
>CALDLZ010000487.1 GCA_937915335.1 uncultured Faecalibacterium sp. | reverse complement strand
TTCCTGAATATCAAACGGAGCCAGTCTTGCACCACAGCTAATCAAAATCGACTTTGCAGTTTTTCCGGCAGCCAATTTATATTTTTTATACTGGCGGACTGCAAAATGCTCCGGCTTCTTCTGTTCCAGTTCCTCAAAAAGCTCATCTACGGCATTTTTGAAGGCTTCATCATCCTCGCGGGCTTCGCTGGCGTTTATGAACTCCAGCAGCGTGGAAAAGTTCTGTTCTTCCTCCGGGGCTTCATACCAGATGTAGCCGATTAGTGCGCAGTAGAGCAGGCGTTCTGCCTTGACCCAGAAATCTTCGCCGGATTTTTCTCCATCGCCCTTTGTGTTGGCGATGATGGTATTGACCAGCTTCAAAATATCTTTTTCACTGCGGATGTAATGGAACGGATTATACCGCATGGACTTTTTGAAGTTGATGGTGTTCAGGACTTTGATTTTATACCCGGCATCCGAGAGCATCTTTCCGCACTCGACAATAATTGTACCCTTTGGGTCCGTTACGACATAACTGACCTTTTGGGGCATCTGCATCAAGTTGGGCTTGACGTAAAATCGGGTCTTACCACTGCCGCTGCCGCCAATCACAATGACGTTTTTATTGCGGGCGTACTTCGGATGCTTTGGTCTACCACTCATCATCAGCCGTTCGGTCTGTGTGAGGATGACGTTGTTCTCGAATACCGGGTCAATAAAAGGTTCGATGTCCTTCTGGTTGCCCCACCGGGCAGAGCCGTATTCCTCGCCTTGCCGATACTTCTTAGCGTTTTTCCCTTTGAAGTAGATTACTGCTTTCAGCGCAGCTGCGCCGACCAGCCCCACCATCAGGTCGAACGGATAAAAACTAGGCAAGACACTTTTGTAGGCCAGACCAAAGTTCATGAAAAGAACCATGAGCCTGTCCACCACGGTATCGCCATTGCAATGACGGTAAAGCCATGCGGCCTTTTCCACCATGTAAAAGGCGATGATGTACGGAAAATTCAACAGGATCAGCTTTTTCATATCTGCCGACTGCGCCATCCTGCTGAACTCTGCAGCCAGTTTTTTGCCCCATGCCGTGCCGCCCGTCTGGTTGGACGGTGCTTTGCGCGACAGACGGGCAGGTTTTTTCAGATTCTTCATCGTGTCGGTTCCTGCTCCCTCTTCTTTTCTTTCTTAAGCTGACGGTGATTGGAAAGTTCCTCTTTCACCTTTTCCAGCTTCTGACGCACCGATTCGCGTTTCTGCTTTTTCAGCGTTTCACTGGTGTATTCCTTAAAGGCGGCGGTCATAACATCCACATCCTTGGCCTTAAAAAAGACCAGATACTCTGTTTTGCCCTCCTGTTCCACCTTTTTCAGACTATAATCAATGCCATATTTCCGGGCTACCCGGTCAAACGACTTGATATTATTGTCTGTGACAACGATGTTCGTGATCTGCGCGCCGCTCTTCTGCAGGCTCTTGATGCTCTGCCGCCCCGTTTTCTTACATTGGCTTTTTTCTCCTTTCCCCCGCTGCTTTTTCTTGTCCATCTCTGCCAGCAGCTTTATCAAAGCCGCTTTCAAAATCTGTGCCGTGATTTTTCCTCCTTTGATGCACAGCGAGATGGTTTTCTCGTTGACTTCTTCCTGCACGATTGCTCACCTCCCATCTATCGCCGCCGCATCAGGGGCGGACTGCCCCGGCTGCAGGCGGTGCGGTATCGCCCAGCACCGAGCGGAACTTCTTGCGGCACTGGTGCAGCAGATAGCCGCACTCCCATTTGTGGCGGCAGTGCTTGCAGGGATGGCCGCTGTCCGTTCCCGGACGCTGGCGCATCATGCGTTCAAACGGATTGTCGGTAAAATTCATAGGCTCAACCTCCCTGTTCAGCCAGCGGCAGCACACCGCGCCGCTTCAAAGTGTGGTAAAGGAACTTCCGGCCTTTCTGCGTCCATGCTGTATGCAGCTTTTCAACCTCGGAACCATCGCTGCGCTGGAGCCGGAATGTCAGGCTGGACGTATAGCCCTTACCGTGGTGTTCCGAGTACAGCACCCACTGACCGTTGGCACGGTACTGAATACCGTGCAGATGCAGCAGCCGATTGAACACCTTGGCTCCGCAGCCGTACTCTTTGGCGATCTGCGTAGTCGTAACCAGCGAATCGGAATCGCTCAACTGTGCTTCATAGCTGCTTCGACGCGGCGGCTTCTTATGCAGTAGGCCAAGCAGCACATCCCAATCAAACGGCTGCGGACGGTACGCCGCACCGACTGCCGTGTGATGCAGTTTGCAGAGCTTCTTTGCCATGTCCTGCGTGATGCGGTAGTCTTTCACATACCGCTGCACCGTGCGCCCACCCTCATCCTGAAGCCGGACACGGGGCATATACTCGTAGTCGCGGCCCTCGATGAAACCATACTGGCACATACGCGGGAACCACTTGCGGAAATCGCTGCGAATGTGCATCTGGTCATACAGATCACGCGCCCACAGCGTAGAGGGCAGCGTGTCCATACTCATGAATACGATGTTCATGGGGTTGTCCTCCTAGTTCTTATCTACTCTGCTGCCCCACCCAAATTCATGCCGAACCTGTGCGGAATAATAGCTGTCCACGGTCACAGGTGCGTTATAGAGTGTTGCCAGCAGGTATTGCTTGATGTTCCGAATCTGAGTGCTGTTTTCTTTTAAGCACTCCAATATGTACTGGATATGCGAGGAATCCAGCTTCATCAGGCGGCTTTTCACCACCTCTTTCGGCTTTTCCTCCCCGCAAATGCGCAGGAACTTCTTTCTGCTGGTGACGGTTTCCACCAACAGTTCCAGAATCTCATACAGGACCGCTTTATCCGCTGGGTAGCCCTGTTCCAGAATTTCCAGTTCCAGAGCCTCCTTGAAATAGCGGCGGTACTGTTCTTCTTCCTGCAATTCA
>CALDLZ010000486.1 GCA_937915335.1 uncultured Faecalibacterium sp. | reverse complement strand
GGCAGTGATTCCAGCGGCGGTGCCGGCATTTAGGCCGACATCAAAACCATGACCGCCAACGGTGTGTTCGCTTTGAGTGCTATCACCGCACTGACAGCCCAGAACACCATCGGTGTGACCGGCATCTTTGAGACAACACCCGAATTTCTGGCCCAGCAGCTGGACGCGGTGTTTACCGATATCTACCCGGATGCCGTCAAGATCGGCATGGTGTCCTCATCCACGCTCATCGAGGTCATCGCCCAAAAGCTGCGCCAGTACGATGCAAAACACATTGTGGTAGACCCTGTGATGGTGGCCACCTCCGGTTCCAAGCTGCTGCAGGAGAACGCCATCCAGACCTTGACCAGTCAGCTGCTGCCCCTGGCCGAGCTGCTCACCCCCAACATCCCGGAGGCCGAGACTTTGTCCGGCAGGATCATCACCGATGCCGCCGGGATGGAGGCCGCTGCAAAGTACATCAGCGAGAAATACGGCTGTGCCGTCCTCTGCAAGGGCGGCCACAAGGTGAACGATGCCGATGACCTGCTCTGGCGCAATGGCAGCGGCAAATGGTTCCACGGTGAGCGGATCAATAACCCTAACACCCACGGCACCGGCTGTACCCTTTCCAGCGCCATCGCGTCCAATCTGGCAAAGGGCTATGATCTCGACACCGCGGTGGAGCGGGCCAAGGCGTATATTTCGGGCTGCCTGTCCGCCATGCTCGACCTGGGTAAGGGTTCCGGCCCCATGGATCACATGTTTGCCCTGCGTGGCGCGTTTGTAGAACACTAAAGCTCATACAGGAGGATCTCCATGACATATACCGTAGGCGAAATGGCCAAGCTGTTGGGCGTGCCCGCCTCCACCCTGCGCTACTACGATAAAGAAGGTCTGCTCCCCTTTGTGGAGCGCTCTTCCGGCGGCATCCGCATTTTCCGGGATTCCGATGTCGAGTGGCTGCGGGTCATTGGCTGCATGAAAAAAGCCGGCATGTCCCTGAAGGACATCCGGCAGTATATCGAGCTTGCCATGAAGGGCGATGATACCATCGACGCGCGGCTGGCACTGTTCCGCCACCAGCGGCAGGTGTTGCAGCAGCAGATGGAGGAGCTCCAGCACACCATGCGCATGGTGGATTATAAGTGCTGGTACTATGAGACCGCCAAGGCCAGCGGCACCATTCAGGTGCCCAAGTGCATGGCGGACGGCGAAGTGCCCAAGCAGTTTCAGAGCATCCGCAGGGAGCTCCAGCAGCCGCCCCAGTGCTGACCCTTACACACCCCAGAACAGAATCCCCAGTCCCGCCGCCAGCAAGATCATTCCGATGGGTGACGGGGCTTTTTCTGTCCGCTTTTTCCAAGCGAAATGCACCGCCCACAGGATGCCGAACACCAAAATCGACTTGCCATCCGGTGCCAGGCCATCTGCCAGCGTCTTCATGCCACCCAGCGTCGAGAGTATCATGTTCAGCGCCGTGGCCAGGATCATAGCCACCACGCAGGGCCGCACGCCGGAGAGAAAGGCTTCCACTCCCGCGTATTTCATCAGATTTTTCAGTACCGCTGCAATGAGCAGGATGATGACGAACGAAGGCAGCACCACACCCAGCGTAGCGAACAGCGCCCCCAGAAAGCCGCCCTGCGACGAGCCGATGAAGGTCGCCATATTGACCGCCAGCGGCCCCGGGGTGGATTCCGACACCGCAATAAAGCTCAGGAATTCGGATTCCGTCAGCCAACCGTGGTTCAGAACCGTCTCCCGCACCAGCGAGATCATGCCGTACCCGCCGCCAAAAGACAAAGTGCCGATCATCAGGAAGTTGAGGAACAATTGCAGGTAGATCATGCCCTGCCCCCCTTCCGCAGCTTTTTCAACAGGGAAAGCAGTACGCCCGCAGCCCCGCACAGCAGGATATAGTAGAGGGACGAAAAGGACACCGCCATCACCGAACAGCTCACCATAGCCGCCACAACCCCGGCAACGATGATGAGGTTGAAAGGCGTTCTGGGCAGGCTTTTCAGCATTTTCAGCCCCGCCGAAAGGATGAGGTAGATGACGCAGATTTGGATCCCCCGGAACGCGCTTGCCACCACCGAAAGCTGCAAAAACCGGTCAAACACCAGCGAGATGAGATAGATGACCACAAAGGACGGCAGACAGACCGCCAGCGTGGAATCGACGGCCCCCTCTACTCCCTCAATTTTATAGCCGATGTAGGTTGCGCTGTTCACGGCCATGGGGCCGGGAGTGGACTCCGCAATGGCCACCATGTCGAGAAATTCTTCCCGGCTCACCCACTGCTTTTCCTCCACGAATTCCCGTTCCAGCAGGGCCACCATCGCATAGCCGCCGCCAAACGTGAACGCGCCGATCTTCAAAAATGTCCAGAACAAATCGCATGTTTTTTTCATTTCTGTTCCCGTTTCTTGTTGCTTGATTTATCTGACGCAAGTGTAGCATATCGGAAGATGGTTTGCAAGTCAGCTTCTCTGTTTCCATCCAAAGACAAAACAGGATCCAAGACGGCTCACAGCAAAAACGTCCCGTCGCGAACACACGGCAGGACGTTTTATTTTATGGACTCGAAGGGAGTCGAACCCTCGACCTCTCGGA
>CALDLZ010000485.1 GCA_937915335.1 uncultured Faecalibacterium sp. | reverse complement strand
CTTGCTCATCGTCCCTTTTCTGGTGCGGGCAAAATATTTTTTGTAGGCCCGCTGGTGGGCCTTCCAGACATCATTGTTCTGTACCTTGCTGCGGAAGCTGCTGGTGGCTCCAATCTCCCGGCAGGTCTTGCCATCCTGCCCCGGCGCGGGTTCACCGCAATAGGCGTAGGTCATACCCGGCATCTGCAAGAACCAGCGCCCACAGTTGGCGCAGCGTTTCGGCACGAACCCCTTCTGCAGCCCCTCCATAAATTCTACATACACAAAATCCAGCAGCCGATCGAAATACATCTTCTCGACTACCTCGGCATTTTCTTTTTCGCCCCGGATGCAGTACTGCGCTCTTACCGTCGGTGCATCCACTTCCGGGTCCTTCCCCAAACTGACGCCGCTGACGAAGGCTTCGTAACCACTGGAATAAATCAACTGCGCCAGAGATTCTTTTCTCTGGCCTTTTTTCTTTTCAAACACGGCATTTGCAAAAACCCGGTCCAGAAACCATGCGTACCGCTCCTGAATGAACTGAATGTCCTTGATCTGCTGCTGCATGAAAGACGGTAATTCGCTCTCCTCATTGACCACATATTCCGCGAAAGCCTCTCGCCCTTCTCCGTCCACAAACTCCTCGATCTTCATATCCCCGAAATAACGAAAGTCCGCCAGATACAATCGGTAGAGCGGCAGAGAGCCGAAACCTTTCTTCATGTCCATGTAAGCACGCGGAGCGTCATCATAATTTCTTTCATGGACGACTGCACTCAGCCTATCCAGTAAATTTTGAAAAGCGGTGATATCCAAATTCAGAATCTCCGTCAGCACACTTCCGTAGGGCTGCATCTCCGGAACAAACTCCACCCAATAGCCGGACGTTCCAAATTCCACTTTGGTGTTCGTATGCGGACGCTGATAATCAAGCAGGTCTTTTCCTAAAACAGCCATAAGCCCTCTCCCAGTAGATAATGTATTTTCCTCGATATAGTGTATGTATCAAAATGATACATTACCTATTTTCAAAAGTCAATCCCCATGTTACGATACAAGCACAGGCCTGAAAGAAATAACACTCCAACTCGGAAAG
>CALDLZ010000484.1 GCA_937915335.1 uncultured Faecalibacterium sp. | reverse complement strand
GAGGGCCTGCATAAGATATAGAAAAGATCTCTGTATTTTTCTTGACAACTTTTCCCTATTCTGTTTTAATGCACTTGATAAAAGGGAGTAAAGGGCAGTTCTCCGGTTTTCCATCCGGGAGACTGCTGCATGGCAGCGTCATCACGGCAGAAATGCCCGATGTCATGTGTTCGCTTGAGACTTTTGTCACAGACAAGGTACTGTGGCAGAAGTCTCTTTTTTCTTGCCGCCGTACCGGAACACACGGAGGTAAGAAAAATGAACTTTCTGAACACATTTGCAAGTCTCTTTTCCAACTTTGGAAACCTGACGTGGCAGATGGTGGTGATGTGGGGCATTGGTGCGCTGCTCATCTACCTTGCCATCGCCAAAAAGATGGAGCCGAGCCTGCTGCTGCCCATGGGCTTCGGGGCGATTCTGGTCAATCTGCCGCTGTCCGGCGCCATCACGCAGGGCGACACCGTCGGCCCCATTTCCGCTCTGTTTGACGCGGGCATGTCCAACGAGCTGTTTCCCCTGCTGCTTTTCATCGGCATCGGTGCCATGATCGACTTTGGCCCTTTGCTGGAAAAGCCGTGGCTCATGCTCTTTGGTGCCGCCGCCCAGTTCGGCATCTTCTTTACCCTGTTTCTGGCGGGCTTCTTCTTTGACCTGAAGGATGCCGCTTCCATTGCGGTCATCGGTGCAGCAGACGGCCCCACTGCCATTTTTGTGGCGAACACCCTCAACTCCCAATACCTCGGTGCCATCATGGTGGCGGCATACAGCTACATGGCACTGGTTCCTATCGTGCAGCCGCCGGTCATCCGGCTTCTGACCACCCGGAAAGAGCGCCGCATCCGGATGCCCTATGAAAAAGGCAATGTCAGCCAGCTGACCAAAATTCTGTTTCCCATTGTGGTGACCATCATCGCCGGCATGGTGGCCCCCGCCAGTGTTGCACTGGTGGGTTTTCTGATGTTCGGCAACCTGCTGCGGGAGTGCGGCGTGCTGAACACTCTCAGCGAAACGGCACAGAATGTTCTGGCAAATCTGATCACAATTGTACTGGGTCTGACGGTGGCCGGGCAGATGACCGCCGACAAGTTCGTGCGGCCCGACACCCTGCTTATCCTTGTGCTGGGTCTGGCAGCCTTTGTTTTTGATACCGCGGGCGGCGTGCTGTTTGCAAAGCTGCTGAACCTGTTCCTGCCCGAGGGCAAAAAGCTAAACCCGATGATCGGCGCAGCCGGCATCTCGGCTTTTCCCATGAGCGGCCGCGTGGTCAACAAGATGGGATTGGAAGAGGACAACCAGAATTTCCTGCTGATGTACTCCATCAGCGTCAACGTTTCGGGGCAGATCGCATCCGTCATTGCAGGCGGCCTGATCCTGACCCTGATGGCTTAATGGAGGTGCACTTATGCTTCATTTTTCTTCGTGGATGACCACACTGCCCATGATGCTCATCGGCATGGTCGGCATTTTTCTCGTCATTGGCATCATTGTTCTGGCTGTGATGCTGCTTAACCGGCTGACTCGCCGGAAATGATCTGCTTTGCCAAGTGACAACCACCGGCTGAACCAATGGTTGTCACTCTCAAGCTCCCCAACATAAAAAATCCCTCTTCGGCCTTTTTCAGGGCTTGCTGAGGAATCTGTTTGTTTTACTGCATTGCCGAATTTTGAATGGTCTGCTCCGCCGGGAACCACAGGCCGTCGCATAGATTTTGTGCTTTGTTTGCATGGAGTCGCAGATCTCAGCGGCCACAACACGAACAGTTTTCATTTTCAAGTTACACTCCAAACACTGTTTTTGTCAGCCGGATGCCCGATGCCGTTTTCATGGTATGCTCCATAAAGGTCCGGATCGCCTGCTGGCTGTACCAGCGGGGCACCCTCCTGCTCCTGTTTCTAAAATTCCTGTCATTTATCGATTTTTCTCTTGACGAGATCCGGTTCCAAGAGTAGGATGGTGCTGCAAATATGAAAAGTCAAAAGAGGGGTTCAAAATGCAAGTCAGTCTTTTGTTGATGCAGCAGATCGCGCAATTGTTCCTGATCCTGCTGATGGGATATGCCGTTGTCAAAACCAGATTGCTGAAAGCATCGGACAGCAAAGTCCTGTCCGTGGTCTTTGTCTATCTGGTCATGCCCTGCGTGGTGTTGAACGCATTTCAGATCGACGACACCCCGGAGATCCGTACCGGGCTGCTCTTTTCCATGGGGATCGCAGTAGGGATGCACATCGTGTTCCTGCTTCTGAACACTCTATTCCGCAGGCCTCTTAAGCTGGATGCCGTGGAGCAGGTCAACATTATTTACAGCAATGCCGCCGCACTGGTCATTCCTCTGGTACAGGCTCTGCTGGGTGAACAATACGTCGTCTACTCCTGCGCCTTTGTCATTGTGCAGCTGGTGCTGCTCTGGACCCATGCAAGTGCCTGCCTGCAGGGTTCTGCCAAGCTGGAATGGAAAAAGATCCTCACCAACGTCAATCTGATTGCCATTGTG
>CALDLZ010000483.1 GCA_937915335.1 uncultured Faecalibacterium sp. | reverse complement strand
CCGCAGAGCTCGTCCCCGATGCGGGTGGTCAGCTTGCCGTCCGAGAAGGTGCCCGCGCCGCCCTCGCCGAACTGGATGTTGGCGTTGGGGTTCAGCTCGCCGGTGGCGGAGAAGTGCTCCACCGCCTTCACCCGCTCGTCCAGCGCCGGGCCGCGCTCCAGCACGATGGGCTTGTAGCCCTGCCGGGCCAGCAGCAGCGCCGCGAACAGACCCGCCGGACCCAGCCCGCAGACCACGGGCCGGTGGGGCAGCACCTCGGTGCCGTTCTGGACGCTGAGATCCGTTTTGCCACGGATAGCAACGCAGGGCGAGGCCCCTGCATACGCAGACTCCTCACCCTCGTCCTTTAGCGTTACTGCTATGGTATACACCAGCTTGGGCTGCCCGTGGCGGGCATCCACCGACAGCCTGGCCACGCCCAGATGGGCCGCCTTGCCGCGGGGGATACGCGCCAGACGCAGCGCTTTCTCGAATGCCTGCGGCTCCCCGGCAGAGAGCGGCAGACGGATATCACGAACCAAAATCATACGTTAGTTACTCTCGATCTTGCACTGGATCACATAGCTCCCCAGCGCAAAAATTTTACCATTCGACGGCACATACAGGCGGCAGGCAATGTTCTGCTGGCCCGTTGCCACATAGAAGTCGTCCGCGTCGATCTCAATGACCACCTGCTCGGGCACCAGCGCTTCCAGTGAACCTGCCGGGCCGCAGAGGGTCACGTTCATCAACCGCTCGGTCTCCACGGTCAGGGTGTAGGTGGAAGGCAGGTTGACCACCTGCACGCAGCTGGCGGGCAGGTTCATGCTCTTGGTCTCAAGCTTCGAGCTGTCAAAACTGACGGTGATGCTGGAAATGTTGTCCAGCAGGCGGATGTTGCCCGGCAGTTCAATGGGCATCTCATATACTTTGTTCAGCGCAAAGGTGGAAAGGTCAATGGTGCCCACCGACAGGGTGGAAAGCTTATCGATCTGGCTCTCGGGGCCCGCCACGTTCAGGGTCTGCTTGCTCAGGGAGTAGACCAGCACCGAGGAATCAAAGTCCTTCGGCGCGTTGATGAAGCTGATCGACACGGGCAGGGTCGCCATCTTGTAGACCTCCAGCGTGACCTCCACACTGGATTCCTCCAGATTCGTGTACTCAAACTTGACCTCACTGCCGCTCTTGGTGTAGAAGCGCAGGGCCGTGTCCAGCGTGACGGAATCGGTGAGTTCACCGTTGTGGGTCACCTCGGCGGTACAGGTCTCCACCTGATCAATTTCGGTGCTGGGGCCGGACAGAGTCACGGTCTCCTTGGAGAGCTCGGTTCCGTAGAGGATATACCCGTCCGCAATGGTCAGGTAATTGGTGGTAACGGTGATGGGCACCGTCTTTTCCTCCACCACGTCGAACACCACGTCCACGGTGTTGTCGCCGCCCTCAATGGAGACGGTCACACCGTTGAGCAGGGTGTTCACACCCCGCACCTGCAGGTGCAGGGTCTTTTCTCCGCTGTCCCGCACGCCGGACCAGTCCGGGTAGACCACAAAATCCGAAGAGGTCAGGCTGCCGATGGTGTAGCCATCGCCCGAAAGCTTCAGGCTGACGTACTTTTCCGGTGCGCTGACAATACTCAGCCCCCGGGAGGTGTAAGCGGCGGAATCATAGGTGAAGTCCACCGGCACGTTGCTGATGGTGCGGGTGGTGCCGGGCTGGACGACGATGGTGACCACCATCCATGCCACGATGGCACCCACGATGGCCAGCAACAGCCGGATGCGGCGGTCGTCCAGAATACTCTTGGTGTGCTGGATGGCAGGCTTGGTGCCATTGGGATTGTTGGTACTCACTGCTGCTCATCCTCCTCTTTCTGGTTGACCCAGTTCAGCAGGCTCTTGACCTTGCCGCGCCAGCCATCAGCGGCTGCCTTTTCGCTGGCGGTCTCCTTGGGAATCATCTCATCCACCAGCCGGGTATACAGGGTCTGACGGTCGAAGTGGCGGATCAGCACGCCGTTCTTTGCCATGGAGATGATGCCCGTCTCCTCGCTGACCACAATGGCGATGGCATCCGAATTCTCCGCAATGCCCAGACAGGCGCGGTGGCGGGTGCCCATATCCTTGCCCAGATCCAGGTTGTTGGAAAGGGGCAGTACACAGCCCGCCGCCTTGATGCGGCCATTCTCAATGATGGCGGCACCATCATGCAGGGGGGTTCCCTCATAGAAAATGGTGCCCAGCACTTCCAGATTGACCGCGCTGTTCACAGGGGTGCCGGTGCGCACGATTTCGGAGAGGTTCGTGTTGCGCTCCAGCACGATCAGGGCACCGGTCTTGGTCTCGGAAAAGCGCTCGGCGGCATCGCAGATGGCGATGATGGCACTGCGCCAGGCCCCCTTGAAGCTGGGGTCGTTGTACCGGCCTTTGATATTGAACAGCTTGCTGGCCCACTGGTCCGTCTGGCCCATTCGCTCCAGGGCCCGGCGGATCTCCGGCTGGAACAGGACGACCAGCGTCAGCAGGCCGACCTGCAGCAGCGAGTTCAGCAGCCAGGTCACGGTGCGCATATTCAGGATATTGGCCACCAGATAGACCGCCATTACCAGCAGCGCGCCCTTGGCCAGCTGGCCGGCACGGGTACGGTTGATGATGCCCAGCAGCTGGTAGATCAGAAAGGCGATGATGATGATATCCAGCAGATCCGCCAGCTTGAACGTCTGAAAATTGGCGATGATCGAATTCAGAGTCATCAGAGTGTTTCTCCCGTTACAGCTTCTCGATCAGGGCGACAGCGTGGGCGGCAATGCCCAGGCCCTCGCCGGTAAATCCCAGATGCTCCTCAGTAGTAGCCTTGACGCTCACGGCATCCACGGGCATTCCGAAGGCAGCGGCCAGATTTTCCCGCATGGCGGGGATGTAGGATGCCAGCTTGGGCTTCTGGCAGAGCAGGGTGGAATCGATATTCACGATCTTCCAGCCGTTCTCCTTCATAATGCGGGCCACATGCCGGGCCAGCTTCAGGCTGTCGGCACCGGCGTACTCGGGGTCGGTGTCGGGGAAGTGCTTGCCGATGTCACCCAGAGCGGCGGCCCCCAGCACGGCATCCATCACGGCATGGGCCAGCACATCGGCATCCGAATGGCCCAGCAGGCCCTTTTCAAAAGGCACCTCCACGCCGCCCAGGATCAGCTTGCGGCCCTCGACAAGGCGGTGAACATCGTAACCATGACCAATGCGCATATCGTTTCCTTCTTTCTGTTCCGTGCGGGGCAGATCCTCCCGCGTTGTGATCTTCAAATTGGCGTAGTCCCCCTGGGTCAGCTGCACCGGGCGGCCGGTCAGCTCAAACAGGCTGCAATCATCCGTGACAAGGCGGGCCTTCTCCTCATCCAGCTCGTCCAGTGCGGCCAGATAAGCCGCGCGGTCGAAGCACTGGGGAGTCTGCACCGCGTACAGGGTGCTGCGGTCAGGGGTATCCGTCACCATGCAGTTTGCGGGCACAGCCTTGCCATCCCCCCGCACCGCCCGCTTGACGGTATCTTTCACCGGCACAGCCGGGGCGGCAGCGCCGCAGACAGCCGCCGCTTCCACCACCGCCGTGATGACAGCCTGGCTGACGAAGGGGCGGGCAGCATCGTGGACAGCCACCAGCTCGCCATGAGCAGCCAGCACGCCATTTTTCGCGCTCTCGGCACGGGTCGCGCCGCCCTGAACCACCTGCACAGGCTTTGCGCAGGCGGCAGCCTGCTGTTCCAGAAATTCCCGGTTCTTCCCGGCCACCAGAACGATCTCGCTGACCAGCGGGCACTCCGCAAAAGCACGGATGCTCCGCTGCACCACGGTCTCACCGCCCAGGTCAAAGCTGAGCTTGTCGAACCCCATGCGGGTAGACGAGCCAGCGGCCACCAGGACTGCTGATACTTTCTTTTCCAATTTCTGCACCTGCCCTGCTCTTATTCTCCCGGGAAATGCCGCCCGGGGCACAGATATAATAAACCATGTTTTATTATACCGTATCGCCCGACAAACTGCAACCGATTTTCTGACGCAAAAATGCCCCTCCGCACAGGGCAGAGGGGCAGAAACACACTTTTTGTAAAATTACTTCAGGATGGGCTCGATGGCAGCGGCCAGAGCATCCTTCTGAGCCTGAGCTTCTTCCAGGGTTTTGCCCAGGGTGGTGAAGTAGGTCTTGATCTTGGGCTCGGTGCCGGAGGGGCGC
>CALDLZ010000482.1 GCA_937915335.1 uncultured Faecalibacterium sp. | reverse complement strand
GCCAGCGAATTTGCCGCCAGCCTGAACAGCATTGGTGTCTCGTATAAAGTTGGCTATTCCGTGGCCATTGCCCTGCGGTACATCCCGGACATCCAGCGGGACTACCACAGCATCAGCCAGGCCCAGCAGGCCCGCGGCGTGGAGCTGGGCAAGAAGGAGCCCTTCTTCAAACGGCTCAAGAATTCGGTGAACATCTTGCTGCCGTTGATTCTGACCAGCCTGAACCGCATCGATACCATCTCCAACGCCATGGAGCTGCGCGGCTTTGGCAAGAACCCAAAGCGCACCTGGTACACCCAGCGGCCCTTTGCCCGGCGGGATTTCATCGCCATCGGTGTGGGCGTGGTCCTGCTGCTAATCAGCCTGACTGTGACCATCCGCTTTGGCCGGTTCTATAACCCGTTTGTATAAAAGAATCCCCGCACATCCTGTTCTGACAGGTCGTGCGGGGATGTTCTGTTTTAGGGAAGTGTTATTCCACGGCGAGGTGGTCAGCGCGGTTTTTATTGGAATGGGCGCAGCCTTTTACGCTGCATCCACGAATTCTTCCGGGTTCTCCACGGCATCGGTGATGGTTTCCTCCGCGTCCTCGACGGGGGTAGTGTCCTCTTCGGGCTGTTCGGGATGGAGCAGAGCGTTGAGCAGGTCACGGAAGTCGAGCAGGGTGTTATCCACCTGCTGGTTCTGAGCCAGCAGATCCTGCACCATGTCGGGCTTATCGGTGATGAGATCATCCACGCCCAGCTCCAGCATGTGAGAAGCATCCGTTTCCCGGTCAATGGTCCAGGCAGAGACGGTCTTGCCCCGCAGATGGATGGCGTTGACCATGCCGGAGGTGATAAAGGTGGTCTCGACGCTGAAAAAGTCGGCATCGGGCAAGTCGTAGTAGTTGCCCACGCCCAGAGCCAGAATGTAGCCGGTGGGGTACTCGGGTGCCAGCTGCTTGACCTTGTGCAGGGTCTCGTAGTTCTGAGAGGTGATAACGCAGTTGGAACCATCAAAACCGTACTCCCGCAGCAGGCGCACGGTCTCGGCTTCCAATGTGGGGGTGGAGGTGCTGGGCTTGATCTCCACGTTCAGGCCAATGCGGCCCTGACACAGCTGCAATACCTGCTCCAGCGTGGGAACTTTGGTACCTGCAAAGCGGCTGCTGAACCAGCTGCCTGCGTCCAGCTGCTCCACCTCGGCATAGGTCAGGTCGTAGACCTTGGCGTTTTTGCCGGTGCAGCGTTTGAGGTTGGAATCGTGGGTCACCACCACCACGCCGTCACTGGTCATCTGCACGTCCAGCTCAATGCGGTCGCCGCCCTTGAGGATGGCTGATCGAAAGGCGGGAATGGTGTTTTCCGGTGCCACGGTGCAGTCGCCCCGGTGGAAGGTGACGATGGGGGTCACGCCGCCCACGGCAGTGAGCAAGGCATCATCCTGGGGCAAGGTGTAGAGATAGCCTGCCGCCAGCCCGGTGACCAGCGTCACCCCGGCTACCATGATCGTAAGCAGCACCTTGCCGCCGGAACGGTAACGCCTGCCGTCCGGGCGTTCCTCAAGGGGGTGGTCGTTGTGGCGGTCATACAAAAACTTTAAGATGATGCACTGGGCCACGGAAACATGGCAGTCCATCAGGAAGCCGAAGAAGGGGATCTCCACCAGATACAGCGCCCGGGAGAGCAGCAGCATGGCCCGGGTGCTCCGCAGACCGACCAGCGCCGCCGCACCGTAGACCAGCAGGGAAGCCCCCGCAAAGGCCAGCCCGGTCTTGAGCAGCACGCCGAAATTCCAGCGCACCAGCACGGCAGTCAGCCGGAAAAAGCGTTCCTTCACATAGGCAACGCTTTCGTGGGCGGCCTCCCGCAGGCTCTTGCGCTCCAGTGTGAAGAGGGGGAGCACCATGCTCCAGAAAATGGTCAGCAGCAGCGCTGCCGCAAAAATGGCGAGGTAAAGCGCCAGATAGAGCGGTTTTGCCCGGATGACACCCATGATATACTCGGGGACGGCCAGCTGGGAGATATAATTGGAGGTAACGAACACATCTGTAAAAGGGATGAGGACGGCACAGTAGAACAGGATAGGCCAGTTCTTGGGGAGCAGGGCGTGGCGGATATCCGCCAGCGACCGGGCGAACAACGGGCCAAGCCGCAGCTTCTCGCCCCGGCGGGCCAGCTCGAGGCCGTGCATCAGGATAGAGAACACGTACAGGTTCCAGAACGCCACCAGCAGGGCAATGAGCAGGATGCCGCCCAGGATGGACGGTGAGGTGAAGATCTCGTGGGCATTGTTGTTGGTCAGATAATTCACCGGTGAATAGCGCAGTGTCAGCGCCCAGATGCTGTTCATGGCGGGCAGGAAGAGCAGGTCGGTGAGGATGCGGTAGACCACGGCCGCCGTCAGCACGGCGGTCGATGAACGGCGCGCCAGGGAACGGGCGGCACTGCGGATGTCTTTATACGTCCGGTTGGCCTGCCCGAAGGAAGAAAAAGGATGCTTCAAAATGGATTCCACCTCGGTATGCGTAACAGATCTGTAAAGGAATGATATAAAACTAGTATATCACAAAGCCGGAAAAATGGAAACGACAGACCCTGACATTTTGTTCCAAATTCCGTTTGGCGGGGTCTGGGTGCTTTTCAGCGGGGCAAAAGCGTGCTACAATAGGGAAAACAGGATCAAGTGGAGGTATTGAACTTTGTACAGCGAACAGAAACAGGCGCTTGCCGCGGAGCTGAACCTGAAACGCCCGGCGGTGCTGGCCGTCAGCGGTGCCCAGGGCAGCGGCAAAACGGCCTTATTGGAAAAACTTATCCCCCTGCTGCGGGCACGGGGCCTGAAGGTGGGCGTTATCAAGCACGACGGGCAGGAGCTCACCCCGGCGGTGCCGGGCACGGATGCCGCCCGTCTGCACGAGGCCGGTGCCGCTGGGGTGGCGGCATATTCGGCTGGCCGCTACCTGCTGACCGAGGAATTTCGCCTGAACGAGCAGGATCTGCTGGCCCTGTTCGAGCGGCATGGCTATGACCTGGTGCTGATGGAGGGCTTTGCCGACAGCGGCTGGCCCAAGATCGAGGTGGCCTGCAAGGCAGTCTCGGAGGAGCTGGTCTCCTTTGAGCCGCTGGCCATCGTGGGGGATGTTCCGGGTGCGGATTTTGCGCTGGACGCGCCGGAAGCGTTGGCCGACTGGATCACCGCGCAGATGCCGGCACTGTAAAGAGGGAACGACCATGAAACTGATCCGCACAGAGGACGCGGTGGGGCAGGTGCTCTGCCATGATATCACCCAGATCATCCCGGGGGAATTCAAGGGCGCAAAGTTCCGCAAGGGACATATCGTCCGGCCTGAGGATATTCCGGTGCTGCTGAGCATCGGCAAGGAGAATCTGTACGTCTGGGAGAAGAAGCCTGGCATCCTGCACGAGGATGAAGCCGCCGCCCTGCTCTACAAGGCCGCTGCCGGGCGGAACATCCATGGCACCGAGCCCAAGGAGGGAAAGATCGAGCTGATCGCCGACTGCGATGGCTTGCTCAAGATCGACCGCCGGGCTCTGCTGGCGGTGAACAGTATCCCCCAGATGATGATCGCCACTGTTCATGGCGACCTGCCCGTGAAGAAGGGAACTAAGCTGGCGGGTACCCGCATCATCCCGCTGGTCATTGAGCAGGAAAAGATGGATGCCATGCAGGCCGCTGCCGGCCCGGAACCCATTCTGAACGTTCTGCCCTTCCATCAGAAAAAGTTTGCCGTCATCACTACCGGCAGCGAGGTGTTCAAGGGGCGCATAGAAGATAAATTCACGCCCGTTCTGGAGCAGAAGCTGGCCGAGTACGGTTGTGAGATGACTTATCACAAGGTCTGTGACGATGACCCGGCGGGCATCACCGCCGCCATTCTGGAGGCCAGAGCCGCAGGCTGCGAACTCATCTTTACCACCGGCGGCATGAGCGTGGACCCCGACGACCGCACCCCGCTGGCGATCAAAAACACCGGAGCGGACATCATCACATACGGTGCGCCCGTTCTGCCCGGGGCCATGTTCCTGGTCAGCTATCTGGACGGTGTGCCCGTCTGCGGCCTGCCCGGCTGTGTGATGTACGCCAAGCGCACCATTTTTGATCTGCTGCTGCCCCGTCTGCTGGCCGATGACCCCATCACCGCCGAGGATATCGCCCGGCTGGGGGAGGGCGGTCTTTGCCTGGGCTGCACCGAGTGCCACTGGCCCAACTGCGGGTTCGGGCACTGTTGAGGGAAACTATGAATCAACTGACCCATTTTGATAACAGCGGCAATGCCCAGATGGTGGACGTGAGCGAAAAGCCTGTCACGGCCCGGGAAGCCACGGCCCACGGCAGCATTACCATGAACGCCGAGGCCTTCGCCGCCGTGAAGAGCGGCACCGTGAAAAAGGGAGACGTGCTGGGGGTAGCACGGGTGGCCGGCATCATGGCAACCAAGCGCACCAGTGACCTTATCCCCCTGTGCCATCCGCTGCCGCTGACTAAGGTAAACATCGAGTTCAAGCTTTGCCCCGAACGCCGGGTCGTGGAGGTGCTCTGCACCGTCAAGACCAGCGGGGTGACAGGCGTGGAGATGGAAGCCCTGACCGGCGTTTCCACGGCCCTGCTCACCATTTATGATATGTGCAAGGCTGTGGACAAGGGAATGGAGCTGGGCGAGATCTACCTTGTGGAAAAGACCGGCGGCAAGAGCGGCCACTACATTCGGGCGGAGGGCGGCTATGTTTGATTCCCGGAGGCGTGAGATCCACTATCTGCGGCTTTCCATCACGGATCTGTGTAATCTGCGCTGCCGTTACTGTATGCCCGATGGTGTGCCCAAGCTGGCCCATGAGGAGATCCTGACTTACGAGGAATTTCTGCGTCTTGCCGCTCTGTTTGCCCGGTGCGGCGTGGATGCCATCCGGGTCACGGGCGGGGAACCGCTTGTGTGCAGGGACGTTGACCAGCTGGTGCGGGGGCTGAAGGCCATCCCCGGCATCCGCAAGGTCGCCATAACCACCAACGGAACGCTGCTGGCACGGCAGCTGCCCGCCCTGCTGGATGCCGGACTGGACAGCGTGAACATCAGTCTGGATACGCTGAATCCGGAGACCTTCGCAAAGATCACGGCCCGGAATGAATTTGCCGCCGTGCAGGCGGGCATCCATGCTGCGTTGGAAAGCGGCATTCCGGTCAAGCTGAACTGTGTGCCCCAGGTGGGGGTGAACGAGGGCGAGCTGGAACAGCTGGCCGCCTTGGCGCGGGAAAAGCCGGTGCAGGTGCGCTTTATCGAGATGATGCCCATTGGTTACGGCGCGGCCATGTCCTGCATCCCGGGGCTTGAGGTGCTGGCCCGTTTCCGGAAGCACTGGCCGGAGCTGGCCCCATTGCCCGGGGAAAAGTTGCTGGGGAACGGCCCCGCCGTCTACTACACAGCCCCGGGTTGGAAGGGGAACCTCGGCTTTATTGCCGCTGTTCACGGCAAGTTCTGTGCCACCTGTAACCGGGTGCGGCTGACCAGCCAGGGCTTTCTGCGTCCCTGTCTTGCCAGTGAAATGGGCTGTGACCTGCGCAGCCTGCTGCGGGACGGTGCAGCGGATGAAGAGCTGCTGGCGGCCATCCGGCGTACCGTCTGGGAAAAGCCCCAGGAACATCATTTTGAATGGAAACAGAACATCCCCGCCACGCGGGGCATGTTCCGAATTGGAGGATAACCATGGGAAAGCTTCTGGCCATCTGCACCAGCCCCCGGCGGGGCACGGTCAAGACCCCGGTGGAAAGCGCCCGCCTGACCCCGGAATGGGGCATTGAGGGCGATGCTCACGGTGGCAACTGGCACCGGCAGGTCAGCCTGCTGAGCGCGGAAAAGATCGAGCGGTTCCGCAAAAAAGTGTGGGTGGATTATGGCGCTTTTGGGGAAAATTTGGTGGTGGAGGGCTTTGACTTTGCCGCTCTGCCTGTGCCCAGCCGATTTGCTATCGGCGATGTAGTGCTGGAAATGACCCAGATCGGCAAGGAGTGCCACAATGACTGCGTCATCAAGCAGCAGACCGGCGAGTGTATCATGCCCCGGGAGGGCGTGTTTGCCCGGGTGCTCCACGGCGGCACCATCCGGGTGGGGGACGAGATGACCCTGCTGCCCCCGCTGGAAAACCCGCCCCTGCGCGCGGCGGTCATCACCCTGTCCGACAAAGGCAGCCGGGGCGAGCGGGAGGACGAGAGCGGTCCGCTCATTGTGGGAATGCTCACGGCCGCAGGATATCGGGTGGAAGAGACCCTGCTTTTGCCCGACGAAGCCGCCTCTCTCAAGGCAAACCTCATCCGGCTGGCTGATGGCCGACAGGTGAACCTGATCCTGACCACCGGTGGTACCGGCTTTTCACCCCGGGATATCACCCCGGAGGTGACTCTTTCGGTGGCTGACCGCAATGCTCCCGGCATTGCCGAGGCCATGCGGTACCACAGCCTGAGCATCACCCCGCGCGGGATGCTCAGCCGTGCCGCCAGTGTCCTGCGGGGCAAGACCCTTATCGTCAACCTGCCCGGCAGCCCCAAGGCGGTGCGGGAAAACCTTGCGTATATTCTGCCCAGTCTGGAGCACGGCATCCGCATTGCCGCCGGGCTGGACGGTGAATGCGCTAGAAAGTAAAGGAGTATTATTGATGAAACCCACGATTTCCCGCCGCAGCTTTCTGTGCGCTGCCGGCATCGCAGCCGCCTCTGCTGCCCTGAACGCCTGCGGTTCTTCCGGCAGCACCGCTTCTTCCGAAGCCGCTTCCGGTGAAAGCGTGGAGCTGATCGTTTTTGCAGCCGCTTCCCTGACCGAGACCCTGAACGCCATCGCACAGGACTACTCTGCCGAGAACCCCGGTGTGACCTTCAGCTTCAACTTTGATTCCTCCGGCACCCTCAAGACTCAGATCCAGGAAGGTGCTGACTGCGACCTGTTCCTCTCTGCCGGTCAGAAGCAGATGAACCAGCTGGACAGCACCGCTTCCTCCGATGTGAACACCGAGGGGCTGGATTTCGTGGAACCCTCCACCCGTGTGGATCTGCTGGAAAACAAGGTCGTGCTCTGCGTGCCCGAGGGCAGCGAGAAGAAAATCCAGAGCTTCGATGATCTGGCTGAGCACCTGAGGGCTGGGGATATCCTGTTCTGCATGGGCAACAGTGATGTGCCCGTGGGGCAGTACACCCAGAAGATCCTGGCTTACTATGATCTGGACGAGGAAGCGCTGGCTGCTGCCGGTGTCATTACCTACGGCTCCAACGTCAAGGAAGTCACCACCCAGGTCAGCGAGGCCAGCGTGGATGCCGGTGTCGTCTACTGCACCGACGCATACAGTGCCGGGCTGCCCCCCGTGGACGAAGCCACCGCCGAGATGTGTGGTCAGGTCATCTACCCCGCCGCTGTGATGAAGAACGCTCCCCATGTCGAGGCGGCCCGGAAGTTCCTGGATTACCTGCAGACCGAGGACGCCATGTCTGTCTTTGAGCGCGTCGGTTTCAGCGCGGTGTAAACGTATGGACTGGTATCCTTTATGGAACAGCCTGCGCATTGCGGGCATCAGCTGCACGGCGGTGTTCTTTCTGGGCATCTTTTCGGCCTACTACATCGCAAGGCTCCCGCGTGCCCTCAAAGGCGTGCTGGATGTGGTGCTCACCCTGCCTATGGTGCTGCCCCCCACGGTAGTGGGCTATTTTTTGCTGCTGCTGTTCGGTGCCAAACGGCCACTGGGCATCTTCTTTATGGAACATTTCGGCGTGAAGCTGGTGATGAACTGGTACAGCGCCATCTTCGCATCCATCGTGGTGGCCTTCCCGCTGATGTATCGCACGGCCCGTGGTGCTTTTGAAAGCTTTGACGAGACGCTGGCCTGGTCGGCGCAGACGCTGGGGCTTTCCAACACCTGGATCTTCTGGCGGGTGCGGATGCCCTGCTGCCGCCAGGGCATTCTGGCTGGTACTGTGCTGGCCTTTGCCCGCGCGCTGGGCGAATACGGTGCCACCAGCATGATCGCAGGCTACACTCCGGGCAAGACGGCCACCATTGCCACCACGGTCTATCAGCTCTGGCGTACCAACGATGAAGCCGGGGCTATGCAGTGGGTGCTGGTGGACATCGCTATCTCGGCGGTGGTTCTGCTGGCGGTGAACCTGCTGGAACGCAGACAGAAGCAGGGAGGTGCCCGCGCGTGAGTCTGGAAGTAAACGTGACCAAGCGGTTCGAGGGCTTTGCTCTCCATGCGGAATTCACGGCGGGTGATGCCGCCACCGCCATTCTGGGCGCTTCCGGCTGCGGAAAAAGCATGACCCTGCGCTGTATCGCAGGTATCGTCAAGCCGGATGAGGGCCGCATCGTGCTGGATGGCCGGGTGCTGTTCGACAGTGCCCGGGGCATCGATCTGCCGCCCCAGCAGCGCAATGTGGGCCTGCTGTTTCAGAACTATGCCCTCTTCCCCAATATGACCGTGGAGCGGAACATTCTCTGCGCCCTGAAAAAAGAAAAAGACCCTGCCGCCCGCAAGGCTGTCTGTGCCGAGGCCCTGCGTGCCATGCGGCTGGAATCACTTGCCAAGCGCCTGCCCGGTGAGCTTTCGGGCGGGCAGCAGCAGCGTGCCGCCTTGGCCCGCATTCTGGCAGGCAAACCTCGCATCCTGATGCTGGACGAGCCCTTCAGCGCATTGGACAGTTACCTGCGTGAGGAGGTGGAGGGTGAGGTGGGCAGCCTGCTGGCCGGGTTTGCGGGCACGGTTCTGCTCGTGACCCACAATCGGGACGAAGCCTACCGCCTGTGCAGGGATATGATCGTGATGGACGGCGGCGAGGTGCTCCGGGCAGGCACGACAAAAGAGGTCTTTGCCGATCCCCGCACCTGTGCCGCCGCCCGGCTGACCGGGTGCAAGAACATTCTGCCCTGTACCCGGGTGGACGAACACACCGTTCATCTGGCGGGCTGGGAGCAGGACTTGACCGTGGCCCTGCCGGTGCCCGAGGGCTGTTGTGCCGTGGGCATCCGGGCCCATGATTTTGTCCCCTGCGCCCCCGGCACCCCCAACAGCCTGCCGGTGCAGTCTGTCTCTACCAGCGAGAACCCCTTCGACTGGAACCTCATCTGCACGGTCCCCGGCGGGGAAGCACGCCTGTGGTGGAAGGTGTCCAAGGGAACACTGGGTTCCCCGCCGCCTGCCATCCCGGCCTGCCTGTCCGCTGCCCCGGAGAACATCATGCCGCTGGTGTAAGAGAAAATTCGATAAAAAGCTGCAAAGGCCGTCCGGTTTCACTTCGGGCGGCCTTTTTATGGTTGCATCTTTTGGAAAACCTTGGTATGATAAAAGAAAAGATTGCGGAATCACGAAAAGAAGGGGGACATAGAGATGCTGAGGCCTGGAAAAACCGGCAAAAAGGAACACTCGGTCTATCAGCGGATGATGGCGATTTTGCTGACGACGGGTGTTGTGGTTTCGGTGCTGTTTACGGCCATCCAGATGGGCGTGTTTGCCAAGGAACCGGAGGTAGAGAGTGTCCTGACCACCACCGACCCGGATGCCTCGGTGCTGCGGGTGGCCACGGATTATGGCTTCTGCCCCAATTCCTACATCAACTCCAAGGGCGAGTTGTCCGGTCTGTACATCGAGAGCATGATCGAGGTGGCCAACCGGATGGGCGTGCGGGTGGAATTTGAGACCGGTGAGTGGCTGGAATGCCGTGCCATGCTGGAACAGGGCAAGGCGGATGTTCTGTTGGGCCTTGAAATTTTCTCCAACATGCAGGGCACCCTGCGCACCATCCCTCTGAGCTCCGATGAACTCTGCGTTTTCGGCAAGACCACGCTGGACAGTGCCGCCGGTCTTGCGGGCAAGCGGGTGGCACTGATGGCCCGTTCGGTCATTGAGACGACTTATGACCTGCAGTGCGAGTATGTGGAGTACTATACCAATACCGAGATCCTGAAAGCGGTGGAGGACGGCGAGGCGGATTATGCCATCAGTCATGCCGCCGTGGCGACCCAGGACATCAAGAAAAATGGTTTTCATCTGAAAAAGGGTGTGACCATCTCCAAAAGTTACCCGGCCATGGCGGTCAGTGAGGACCGCCCCGACCTGAAGGAAGAGCTGAATACGGCGTTACAGCAGATGTCCGCCGACGGCACGCTGGCCCGCCTGCAGAAAAAATGGCTGGATGAGTTCACGCGGGACCGCTCCTTCTCCTATGTAGTGCGGAACAATAAGGTATTCTATCTGACCTTCTACCTGAGCCTGCTGGTGGGCCTGAGCCTGTGCGCGGCAGGGGAGATGCTGGATCGCAAGCAGGCTGTGTATATCCAGTCTCTGCTGGACTACCAGCAAAAGCTGAAGAAGTCCAATGCGGAGGCCATGCAGGCCAACCGGGCAAAGAGCGAGTTTTTGTCCCACATGAGCCACGATATCCGCACCCCGATGAACGGTATCATGGGCATGGTGGAGCGCATCCGCCGCCACGAGAACGAGCCCGAGGTGGTGGACGAGTGCGTGAACAAGATCGATGGCGCTTCCCAGCATCTGCTCTCCCTGTTGAACGATGTGCTGGATATGAGTGAGCTGGAGCACGGCAAGGTGCGCCTGGAACACAAGCCTTTTGATTTAAATGCCGACCTTGCCAGCATCCGGGAGATCATCGAGAATCAGCCCAATGAGCAGAACATTACCTTCGCCCTGCACACCGAGGGCGTGGTGCACTCCCGATTGGTGGGCAGTCCGCTTCATCTGCGCCGCATTCTGCTGAATCTGGTGAGCAACGCCATGAAGTACAACAAGCCCGATGGCCGGGTGGATGTGACGGTGGAAGAACTGCCCGGCGGGACAGGGAAGGCTTCTTACCGCTTTACCGTACAGGATACCGGCATCGGCATGAGCAGGGAGTTCATGGAAAAGCACCTGTTCCAGCCCTTCACGCAGGAAAACGCCAATGCGCGCACCGTGTATCAGGGTACCGGCCTTGGCATGTCCATCGTGGACGAACTGGTGCACACCATGGGCGGCAGTATCCGGGCGGAGAGTGAGCAGGGTGTGGGCTCGACCTTTACTGTGGAGCTGTCCTTTGACATCGATACAGCACCACGGGAAGCACCGCCCCCGGAGAAGCAGCCCCTCGATATTGCCGGAATGCGCCTGCTGGTGGTGGAGGACAACGCCTTGAACCGGGAGATCGCCCACTATATGCTGGAGGATGCCGGGGTGCTGGCGGATTACGTCGAGGACGGCAGGGCGGCAGTGGATACCTTTGCGGCATCTCATCCGGGAGAGTATGATGCCATCCTCATGGATATTATGATGCCGGTGATGGACGGGATGGAAGCCACCCGCCAGATCCGGCAGCTGGCCCGGCCTGACGCGGGCACCGTGCCCATCATCGCCATGACGGCCAACGCCTTTGACGAGGATCGGAAAAAGACGGCGGCTGCGGGGATGAATGACTTTTTGACAAAGCCTGTGGAAGAGCGGCGGCTCCACGCGGTGCTGAGTAAATACCGGAAAGAGATCCATTGAATCCTGGATTTCTCCCTGCCCCGGAAACGGAAGTACGGAACAGGGAGAAATTTTTACAGAAAATACTTGACAAAGTCAAGCGAGGCGATTATACTTGACCTTGTCAAGTGAAGGAGATGAAGAATGTGTTCCAGATGACGTTATCATTCTATGCAACGGAGCTCTACAAGCAGTTTGCGGCTTACACCACCCAGAAGCTCCAGGAGCTAGGGCTGAGCTTCGGTATGATGTATTTTGTGATCTATGTGGGCAAGCATCCCGGCTGCACCCCGGCCGAGATGACCAGGAATCTGCACCTGGATTGGGGCCACTGCCAGCGCAGCGTGAACAAGCTGGTGGAGGAGGGCTTCCTGACCCGGGAAAAACAGGGTCGCAGCTATCATTTGGGGTTGACCCCGGCAGGTGAGACAGCGTTCCAGACCTGCCACCAGGTGTTTTTTGATTGGGATGCGGAAAAACTGAGCGGACTGTCCGAGGAAGAACAGCACCAGCTCCTGACCCTGCTGCAAAAAGCGGCACGGACGAGAAAAGAGAGTGTATAAGGTATGTATGAAACCATTCTGAGCCCCATTGATTACGGCGGTTTGCAGCTGAAGAACCGCATCATCTTTGCCCCCACCACCTTCGGCCTCTCGGATGAGGAATTTCTGGCTGAGATGGAGCGGCTGGCCAAGGGCGGCTGTGCTATGATCATCATTGGCGATGTGCCGGTGGCCAAGAGCAAATTTGAGAAATCCCTCTTCGATAAAAAGGGCTTTGCCTTTTACCGGCAGGTCTGTGAGACGGCGCACAGGTATGGCTGCAAGGTCTGCGCCCAGCTCCACCAAAGTGATACCGATATGATGGCCATTGTCAAATGCATCCCGGGCGTGCTGATGAAGAAGATCACCCCCGACCAGATGCGGGAGCGGATGAACGATGCCGTGGCTCCCTACATTACCAATATGTCCCGGAAGAAGATCCATAAGATCATCGATGGCTTTGGCAAGGCTGCCGTGCTGGCAAAGCAGGCGGGCTTTGATATGGCGCAGGTGCACGGCGACCGGATGTGCGGCAGCTTCTCTTCCTCCATCTTCAACCACCGCACCGATGAATACGGCGGCAGCGCTGAGAACCGTGCCCGCTTTGCCGTGGAAGCCGTCAAGGCGGTCCATGCCGCTGTGCCGGAGATGGCCATTGACTACAAGCTGGCTGTCCGACAGGAGAACCCCCATTACGGAAATGCCGGTGTTGTGGAGGAAGAGCTGGCCGTGTTCGTGCCCCTGCTGGTACAGGCAGGCGTGACCAGCTTCCATGTGACCCTCGCAAACCACTCGGCTCTCGAAAACACCATCCCGCCGGCCAGCCACCCCTATTTCAAGGAGACCGGCTGCTTCCTTAAGTTCTGTGATGAGGTTCGCCAGTACACCAGTGTGCCCATCTGCGGTGTGGGCGGTTTGAATGACCCCGATTTTGTGGAGCAGCAGCTTGCCAGCGACCGCATCCAGTGCGCCGCCATGTGCCGTCAGCTGCTGGCCGACCCCAACTGGGTCAATAAATTGCAGAACGGCCAGGCCGCAAAAATTCATCGCTGCGTCCGCTGCAACAAAAAGTGTCTGGGCGGTCTGATCGCCCATCAGGGCACCCGCTGCATCTATGATGCCCTGAACGCCAAAGAGCAGGACAACGCCTGATACCTATTATAAATTAAAGGAGAATGACCATGAGCCACGCCATCGTATTCAGCAGCAAGACCGGTAATACCCGTCTGCTGGCCGAGACCCTGCGAGACAGCCTGCCCCGGGAGAACTGCATCTATTTCGGAGCCCCGGCCCCGGAGGCACTGGAAGCCGAGACGCTCTATATCGGATTCTGGACGGATAAGGGCCACGCCGATGATACGCTCACCGCCTTTTTGCAGACCCTGAGGGGAAAACGAGTCTTTCTGTTCGGTACGGCGGGCTTTGGCGGCAGCGCGGAATACTTTGATCAGATCCTGACGGCGGTGAAAAAGGCGCTGGATGCAAGCAACACGGTCATCGGAACCTATATGTGCCAGGGTAAGATGCCCATGACTGTGCGCCAGCAATACGAAAAGATGCGGCAGCAGCCGGATGCAAACCCCAACCTCGGGATGCTGATCGAGAATTTTGAGAAAGCGCTTTCTCACCCGGATGCCGCTGACCTTGAGCAGCTGCGAAAAACTGCCGTGGAAGTGCGGTAAACGTGGCAAACAGGACGCAAAAGAAGGCGGCGTGAACTTTTTTGAAAAAAGTTTTCGGAAACTGTTGACAGAAGCGGAGAGTCGTGATAATATACTTGCGAGGGGAACGGGAGACCGGGAACCTCGAAAGGGCTTGTAAAACTGAATACTCTCGGCAAAGCAGTCGAAAGGCTGTGACGCAAAGCTAAAGGGCCTGTAAAATGGCAGCCAGCTGCTTCTCAGAGATTTTTTCTTTGGGCGACCTGCTTAGAATTTCTAAGGCGTTGTTTTTGTCGAGTGTATCGCAGAAACAGCGCCTTTTCTAATTTCAAGTTCTTCTCAGTGAAGAAGATGCAAAACTGAATATCCTCGGCAAAGCAGTCGAAAGGCTGTGACGCAAAGCTATAGGGCCTGTAAAATGGCAGCCAGTTGCGACATTATTATAATTACTATAATACAATGATTATACGCAGAGG
>CALDLZ010000481.1 GCA_937915335.1 uncultured Faecalibacterium sp. | reverse complement strand
GTGGGCTTTTGGTTTTGCGGAGTGCAGATGCCGATAAATGGTTCGTAGCATGCCCCCTCTTGCACAAATCTAATTTCATGCTATAATAGATGTACATACAACGATGTAGATACATCTTTCTGCAGGACATTCAGGAGGAGATGATGGACATTACCGAACGAAAAATCACCAAGATCGCACGCGAAGCGGAAAAGCTCGTTCTGCTCACGATGCGGGAAGAGGGCGTAGGTACGGCAGAGATTGATCTGATCCATGCCCTGCGCCATCATCCCGGCTGCACCCAGTCCCAGCTGGCCGAACTGCTCCACGCGGATAAGGCCGCCATTGCCCGGCGGACAAAAAATCTGGAAGGGAAGGGCTATCTCGTCCGTCAGGATGCCCCGAATGATCGGCGCAGTCAACTGCTGTACCCCACGGAAAAGGCGGAGCACCTGAAATCCTCCAAGGCAGAGGTGGAAGCAGGTTTTTACGAGTATCTGCTGACAGCGCTGACCGAGGAGGAAGCCGCTGCCTTTGCCGCAGCGCTGAACAAGCTGTATACAACATCCAAAACCGAGAGTCGTGCGGGCTTCCCGCACTTCCGAGGCACCGAGGGAGGGAAACTGCTCCATGAATAAGGAGAAAGCCTTCCACCCGGATCGGGTCCTCTCGTATTTCAAAATGGAGTGGCTGCCGCTGTTCTTTGTGACCATTTCGGGCTTGGTGTATAACATCGGTCTGCTGGCTACCCCCTGGTTCGAGGGCCGACTGGCCCAGTGCCTGGCCGATATCCTCGGCGGCAGTGAGACCGCCGCTAAGATGGCAATGCTGGTGCTGGCCTATATCGTCGTCACACTGATCGTACAGGTGGCGCGTTTCATCAAGCGTTTTTATGTCCGCCGCTTTGCCAACAACGTCAACCGCCGGATGAAAGGCATCCTGTATGCCAACCTGGTGCGGCAGAATCGTGCCGCCCTTGAAAAAGAGGGTGCCGGTGAGCTGATGACCAAGGCCATCGCTGATGTGGATGACTGCGTCGAGGGAATGCGCAAGTTCACCACTGAGATCTTTGATACCGGCGTGGCGCTGGTGGGCTATGTGGTCATGTTGCTGGTCTACGACTGGCGGCTGGCAATCCTGAGCCTGCTGTTCACCCCCGTGTCCTACATCTGCGCAGCGTGGATGAAAAAGCCGGTGCAGCGTGCCGGCGCGGCTTATAAAAAGGCAGCCGGTGCCTTGAGCGGTGCCACCCTTGACCGTGCCCAGAACGCTGTGACCTACCGCATTTACGGCTGTGAGAATGCCCGGATGGAAAAGTACGAGGAGGCCCTGGACACCTACGAAAGGACTGCCGTGCGCAACAATGTGTGGCAGTCCGCTCTGCCGCCGCTCTACCTGGCGGCATCTGAGGCGGGCACCCTGTTCATCCTGTGGCTCGGCGCAAAGAACGTGCTGGGTACCGGCTGGAACAGCTGGGATATCGCGGCTTTTACCACCTTTCTTTCCTGCTTCACCAAGCTGGTGGTCAAATCCTCTAAGGTGGCCAAGCTCTTCAACTCAGTGCAGAAGGCCGAAGTCTCTTGGAAGCGCATCAAGCCCCTGATGAAAACGCCTGAGCTGCTGGCTCCTCTGGATGTCCCGGCGGCACAGGATGTGAAGCTGGAAAATCTCTCCTTTGCCTATGGTGAAGAGCCCGTATTCTCCGGCCTGAGTCTGACTGCTCACCCCGGTGACATCATCGGTGTGACCGGCCCTGTCGCCTGCGGTAAATCGACCTTTGGCCGCGTGTTCCTCTGTGAAGCACCTTATGGCGGCTCGGCAGCTTTTGGCGGGAAAGAGTTCTCCGCCTTAACGCCCCGGCAAATCTCCGCCACGGTCGGTTATCTGGGCCACGACCCGGAGCTGAGCGCTGACACGGTACAGAACAATGTCCTCTGCGGCAGTGAGCAGGATGCCCTGCCATGGCTGAAAGCCGCTGCCCTGAAGGACGAGGTGCTGGCCATGGAGAACGGACAGGATACCATCATTGGCAGCAGTGGCACCCGCCTTTCCGGTGGTCAGGCACAGCGTCTGGCTCTGGCCAGAACGCTGGCCCACCCCCGCCCGGTGCTGGTGCTGGATGATCCCTTCTCGGCCCTTGACCGCAGTACCGAGGACACCGTGTTTGCTGACCTACAGGAGTATGCTAGGGATAAGGTCGTGTTCCTGATCTCTCACCGCCTGTACCATTTCCCGCAGATGAAGCAGGTTATCTTTATGGATGGCGGTAAGACCACGGTTGGCACCCACGACGAGCTGATGGAGACTGTTCCGGCCTATCGCCAACTCTACGAAAGCCAGACCGTTCAGACGATTCAGAAGGGAGGCGTGCGTAATGAAGAATAAACAGACGAACGGCGTGTTCAGGGCCATCCGCATGGCGGTTGCCTCGCATCATCTTCTCACAGCGGGCACCCTTCTGTGTGTGGCGGCCTCGGTGGAGGCATCGCTGCTGCCGCCCCTGCTGCTGGCCCGTATCATCGACCGTTTGACGGCGGGCATTCCGCTGACCTTCCTGGCTGTGCTGCTCTACTTCGGCAGTCTGGCGCTGGAGGGGCTGCTCTCCTCGGCGCAGGAGAGCCTGCTGGTGCTCTTCGGCCAGAAAATGACCCACGCCCTGCGCTCTGAGATGTCCCAGAAGCTGACCCGGCTGCCCGCCAGCACGCTGGTGGATCAGAACCCCGGCGAGGTGGCCGCCCGCTTCTCGGGCGATGTGGACACTGTGGAAGCGCTGTTCACCTCCGGCATCATCTCCATGGTGGCGGATGCCTGCCGCATCCTCTCTATTATGGTGGTCATCGCGGTAAAAAACACCGGCCTTGCGCTGATCCTGCTGTTGGTGCTGCCGCTGTTTGCGGTGTTTACCCGCTATGTCCAGAAGCGGATGCTGGCCGCCCAGCTGGACAACCGCCGGGCTGTTGCTGCCGTCTCCGGTCAGGTGCCCGAGACCCTGCATAATATCCGCACCATCCGGAATCTGGGGCTGGAAAGCTACATGGAGCACCGCTATGATCGCTGCATCGGCGACAGTTACGCCGCCATGGAACGCACCAATTTTTACGATGCCATCTATTCGCCGGTGGTGCTGGTGCTGAACGCCGTTGTGGTGGGCATCGTGATGCTGCTCTCTGCCTCCGGCAATCCAACCATCCTGACCTTTTTCGGCATGTCGGTCGGCACCTCGGTGGCCGTTATCAACTACATCTCCCGCATCTTCACCCCCATCGAGAGCCTGGGCATGGAGATCCAAACCATCCAGTCGGCCATGGCAGGCGTGAAGCGAATCGATGCTTTCCTTGCTCAGCCGGAGCGTGTCATCCCCGCCCGGCGCAAGGATACCGCCCGGGGTGATGTGGAATTCTCTCATATCACCTTCGGTTATGGCGAAAAGCATGTCCTGAACGATTTTTCCATGACCGTCAAGCAGGGCGAGCAGGTCACGCTGGTGGGCCGTACCGGTGCCGGCAAGAGCACGGTGTTCAAGCTTTTGCTGGGCCTATACCACCCGGAAGCCGGTACCGTGACCATCGGCGGCGTGAATGTGGCCGATATCACCGACCACGAGCGCCGCACCTGCATCGGCTGTGTGGAGCAGCACTTCTCCCGTGTACCGGGCACCGTGCTGGAGCAGATCACCCTGGGTGACCCGCAAATCACTGCGGAGATGGCAAAGCGGGCCGCCCGGCTGGCTGGCATTGATGCCGCCATCCAGACCCTGCCGGAGGGCTACAACACCATCTGCACCGACGGCATGTTCTCTCAGGGTGAGTGGCAGCTGCTGTCCATTGCCCGCGCCGCCGCCGCAGACCCTGCTGTTCTGCTGCTGGACGAGATCACCGCCAACCTGGATGCCGAGACCGAGGCTCGTGTGCTGGAAGCCCTGCGCCGTGCCTCCGAGGGCCGTACCGTGCTCTCGGTTTCTCACCGCATCTATGAGAAACTTGGCAGCAGAACCGTGGAGATCAAATCGCAGGTGCAATAACCCCTGAAAACAGAGATCCCCCTGTAAGTTCTGCAAGGCTCACAGGGGGCATTTTTATGCGCTTAGTTTTTTTCGATGTAAATGCTGGTAGAGGGGAAAGCAAAGTCCACGCCGTCAGCCTGCATCACATCCATGATGTTCAGGTTTAGGTCATTCTGCTGCTGTAAAAAGGCGGCATAGACGTTGGTGGTCAGGTAGGCCGAGACGAGGATGTTGATGCTGGAATCGCCGAAGCTTGTCAGTCGGACGATATTAGTGCCCTTGTTGGTGTAGGGGCTGTTGTCTAGCATGGCCTGCAGGTCGGCCATCAGCTTTTCCAGCTGGGCACGGGTGGTGCCGTAGGTGACCCCCAGCGTGAACTTGTAGGGCCGCATGGTGCGCAGAGCCGCGTTCTGGACGGTGGAGGAACAGATTTTACTGTTGGTGATGATATTCACACTGTGATCCATGGAACGGATACGAGTGGAGCGAAAGTTGATGTCGATGACCTCGCCCTCCACGTCACCCACGGTGATCCAGTCGCCGATAGAGAAGGGCTTGTCCAACAGGATGACGATGCCACTGAACAGGTTGCTGGCACTCTCCTGCGCGGCCAGCGAGATGGTCAGGCCGACAAGACCGGCACCGGCTACAATGCTGCCGATGGGAAAGCCCACGATCTGGGCGCAGGTGGCAACGCCCAGAATGATGATGAGCACCTTGTAGGTGGTGTCCAGCAGGGAGAGCAGGGTCTTGTTGCTCCGGATCTCCGGGCTGCAGGAAGCCAGCAGAAGGTCGGCCACCTCGGAAGCATGGTACAGTCCATCGCAGAGCAGGAGCGTCACCACGATCTTATAGGCAGTGAACAGCATCTTGGCAAGGCCGGGGATCGCCCACGGCAGGCTGGCCAATGCCAGATACAGGCCGCTGTAAAATGCCATCCGCTCCAAAGGACGCTGTAAACTGCGCAAAAGGATCGGAGTGGCGGCAAAGTGCCAGGTACGGGATCGCAGGGCAGGGAAGAGCTTCTTGCGCAGCAGCCAGCCGGCCAGAAGCCCCACAAGAACGATGACAACGGCGCAGACAGCCCGGGCGGCCAGCGCTAACCAGCCCTCCAGTAGGAAAGGCCCGATCTCGAACCCAAGGTCACGGACAGTAAAAATCATAGCAAAAAGCTCCTTATAGTCAAAATTTGCGGGATCTTGTCTTAGTATATCATATCGTCCCCATACAGGGCAAATAAAAAGGGGTTGACAAGACGGGTTTGGCGCGTTATACTCTGGGTCAGAAAGTTCGTTTCAGGGCGGGGTGAGATTCCCCACTGGCGGTACAGCCCGCGACCACCCGTAAGGGTGCTGACCCGGTGAAACTCCGGGGCCAACGGTATAGTCCGGATGCAAGAAACGGCAGACAATACGATTTGTCTACGCGCCCTGTTGCAGTGTTTGCTGTGGCAGGGCGCGTTTTTGATTGTCTTCCCGGTTCCGAACCATGCGAAAAGGGCTTTCCAATCTAAGATTTGGGGCCCAAGACTGCCCCGGGAGGAAATAACTATGCAAAAGAATACGACCCACGACCTGACCGTTGCTGCCATGCTCAGTGCGGTGGCTTTTATCCTGATGTTCATCGAGTTCCCCCTGCCGATGCTCATCCCGTCCTTCGTCAAGATGGACTTCTCCGACCTGCCCGCCCTGCTGGGTGCGTTCGCACTGGGTCCGGTATACGGCGTGGTCATCAGCTTTATGAAGAACCTGCTGCACATCCTCATCAAGGGCACCTCCACGGCTTGTGTCGGCGAGCTGTGCAATTTCATGCTGGGTGCGGTGTTCTCCGCACTGGCCGGTTACATCTATAAGCATCACAAGAGCCGCAAAAGCGCCATCATTGGTGCCGTGGCCGGTGCCGTGGCGATGGCCGTGTTCAGCGTGCCGTCCAATTACTTCATCACTTACCCGGCCTACGTCCAGTTCTACCACCTGCCGCTGGAAGCCATCCTCGGGATGTATCAGGCCATTCTGCCCTCCGCTGACAGCCTCATCAAGTGCCTGGTCATCTTCAATATGCCCTTCACTCTGGTCAAAGGCCTGCTGGATGCCCTGCTCTGCATGCTGATCTATAAGCCCCTGTCTCCTATTCTGCATGGCCGCAAGTGATATGCCCTGTTGATTTGATAGCAAAAAAGAAAGGACGCGAAAGCGCCCTTTCTTTTTTGCTCGACTCAAGACAGCGCACCCTTTTCCAGCCACTTGCCCCGGGCAAGACGGATCAGGAAGAGCAGGCCGCGCACGCAGAGCTCGAAGCACATTGCGCCCCACACGCCCACAAGGCCGAAGCGGGGAGCCAGCAGGAAAGCCAGCGTCAGCCGGATGCCCCACATGCTGAAAAGGTTCAGAATAAAGCAGGCGGTGCTGTCGCCCGCACCCTGCATGGCACCGCTTGCCACGATGGAGGCACCGAACATGGGTTCGGCAAAGGCCTCGATGCGCAGGACCCGGGCACCCAGTGCGATAACGGCGGCATCAGCGGTGAAAATGCTCATCAGAGCCGGGGCAAGGGCAAACATGCCCGCACCGGTCAGGGCCATAATGCCCATGCCGATGGCTGTGCAGATCCAGGCAAAGCGCTTGGCCATATCCCTGCGGTGAGCACCCACGGCCTGTCCGATCAGGGCAATGGCGGCACCCTGAATGCCGTAACCCGCCATGTAGCACAGGCCCTCGGCGCTGACAGCCAGACTGTTGGACGCAATGGCGATGGTGCCCAATTGGGAGACAATGCGTACCTGCAGCACCTGTGCCGAGGAGAGGGCCGCACGCTCTGCCGCCAGAGGCACGCCCACCTTGCCCAAGTTCTGGATGCAGGAGCGGGTGATCTTCCACGAGCCGGGCTTGCGGATGCAGAGCGGGCCGTCCCGCAGAAGCAGGATCGCAAGCGCCAGCAGGCCGCCTGCCACGTCAGAGAGAGCCGTGCCCAGCGCCGCACCCGGTACGGCCAGCCCGGCACCCCAGACGGTGACACTGCGGCCAAACAGCACCAGCTCCCGGGTGGGGTTGATGAGGAAGAAGTTGAACACCACATCCAGTGCACAGACCAGCACGCTGATAAGACCGGGGGTCAACGCGTCACCGCTGGCCCGAAGCATGGCGGTGTACATGCCCATTGCCATAGTAAAGGGGAGCGCCGCCGACCAGATAGCAAAATAAGCGGACGCGTTGGCCTGTAAGCTGAGGTCTGCTCCCAGCCACCCGGGCAGGTGCCCGCTGATGCCGATACCAAACGCCGCCGCAGCAAGGCCCGCCGCCAGATTGAACAGCATGGCCTGCCGCAGCACACCCCGGGCATCCTGCTGGCGGTCCGCACCCAGATATTGCGCGATCTGGATGGCAAAGGCGTTGTACAGGCCCACCAGAATACCGTGCAGCAGCCAGGTGCTGGAGCTCACGATGCCGATGGCGGCGGTGGCCTCGGCCCCGATATGACCCACCATGGCCGCGTCGATGTACTCCATGGCCGTGACCACGATCTGTTCCAGAATGGAGGGAATGCTCAACATCAGCACCACCCCGGCGGTGTCTCGCAGGGGGATGGTCTCGCCCTGCCGCATCCGGGAAGAAAGCTGTTCCAGTGAAAATGTCATGCTGTCTCCTTATAATATGGTAATACGTTCATAAGCCTATCCATTATACGGTCCATAGCACAAAAAGTCAAATCCGGTCGGCAGGGGACGGATTGATTCTTGTCCGCCCGCGTGATATACTTTGTATACCTATGAGTGAAACAAAAGGGGAGGGCCTGCCCGCCCCGGAAAGAGGAATAAGATGCTTCAATTACTTTCAGCCAACCCGCGCACCGTGGATGCGCTGGGCTTCCTGATGGCGTTTGTTCTGACAGCGCTGATGGATTCGGTATTCCACGATAAGCTCCCCCACGATCATGGCCGTGCTTTCGCCGTGAATGGCGAGCTCTCCAAGGGCAAGGCCCGTGGTTCCGGCCTCATCTTCGTGCTCTGCATTGCGCTGGTCACGCTGGCCGTGGTGCCTTTTAAGGCCGAGTACGTCATCTACACCGTCCTGCTCATCGCCTCCATGCTTTCCGGCTACTTCGATGATGCCGCCGAGACCGCCTGGAACGAGTACAAAAAGGGTCTGATCGACCTGGTCATCGCCATTGTGGCAGGTGTGACCTACCTGAACTTCAACGGTACCGGTGTCCGTTTTTTGGAGTGGAGCTTCAGCCTGCCCTATGCCGTCTACCTCATTCTGATCATTGTTCTGATTTGGGCCAGCATCAACGTGGTCAACTGCACCGATGGCGTGGACGGCCTTTCCGCCAGCCTTGCCGTGGTCAGCATCGGTACCTTTTTGCTGGCTTACTGGGACGAGCTGGGGGATTACGCTACCGCCGGCATCGTCTTTATCGGTGCCCTGCTGGCCTACCTGTGGCAGAACGCCAAACCCTCGACCCTGCTGATGGGCGACGCAGGCAGCCGTGCCATGGGCTTCTTCCTTGCCATTTTGGCTCTCAAGAGCCACCATCCCTTCGCCTTCCTGCTGGCCGCGCTGGTGTTCATTGTGGACGGCAGCCTGGGCATCCTGAAGATCAGCTTCAAGCGCTTTCTGCACATCTCTATCCTCAAGAATACCCTGACCCCGCTGCACGACCATGTGCGCAAGCGTCTGGGCTGGAGTGATGAGCAGGTCGTGGCCCGCTGGCTCATCCTGCAGGCCGTGGCATCTGCCTGGCTGCTGCTGATGGCACGGTAAGCATCATATCATAAACGAACACACTCCCTTTGTCTGCGCAGTAGATGCGCTGGGCAGAGGGAGTTTCTTGTTCTTAAAGATTTTGGTGTGCAGTTTCTTTTTCCGTCAAAAATCCACCTTACTCTTGACATTTAAACTTTTTACGGCGTAATATAATATTGCTTATAAAATCGTGGAGGAAGTATCATGGCATCGAGATATCCATACCAAAGAGAAGTTTCGTGCAAAGAGCTCAACAAATACAGTGTTGTAAAGGCCGCTTCAGAATATGAATTAAATCAAAAAGTGACGGCTCTGCGGGCTCAGTGGGATGCCGAGTTGTCTGCAAAAAAAGCATCTGCGCAAGCTGAAGAAACTCAGAATGTCCTGGATAACATTCTTCTCAGCAGCCTGCATCCAGTAGCATTTGATGTGACCACATTGAAAGATTTCTCGGAGTTTCTGGAACCTCTTCCAAAATATCCGGAACTCACAGCGCTTCCGAACGAGCCTCAGCGTTCCGATGAAAAATATAATCCCGCTCCTTCCTTTATCGCAAAGCTGTTCAAAAAGAAAATGGAAGAATTTGAGGCTTTGCATACCGCAGAATTTGAACAAGACCATTCTGACTGGGAAACAGAAAGAAATCGCATCGAAGAGCAGAATCAATTGAAAATCAACGATTATACGAGCGCCAAAGAAGATTACAACAATCAGAAGGCGGCATTTGAGCAATGCAGAGATCAGCACAATCGTGATGTTGATGATTTTTTCAAAGCTTATCTTTCTGGCGAACCCAATGCTGTTGAACGATACTTTCAACTGGGCCTTGAACAGATCAAACTTCCCTTTGACTACAATAAATCTGTTGAGCTGGAATATAACCCTGAAGGCAAAACACTGATTGTTGAAATCATGCTTCCCATTTTGGAGGATATCCCCAAACTCAAGAGCGTAACCTACATCAAATCTCGAAACGAGTTCAAAGAAGCATACTATACGGAAGCCTATCTCAAAAAGAAATACGATAATGTCCTATACCAAATCGTCCTGCAAACACTGAATTATATTTTTACCGTCAGCTCAGAGCACCAGCTGATTGACACTGTTGTTGTAAATGGCAAGGTACATACCATCGACCGTGCAACCGGAAATGAAATTGAACCTTGTATTCTGTCAATCAGTGTAACACGAGATGCGTTTGAAGAGCTCAATCTAGAAGCAATCGACCCGAGAGCATGGTTCCGGAGTGCCAAAGGTGTTTCTGCCGCAACTCTTGCCAATATTGCCCCTGTCGCGCCCATTGTTTCTATGTTGAGGGAAGATAAGCGCTTTGTGGAAGGGTATGACGTAGTTGATGGTCTTGATACTGGTGTGAATCTCGCCGCAATTGATTGGCAGGATTTTGAAAATCTCATTCGGGAAATCTTTGAGAAAGAATTTAATGTCAATGGCGGTGAAGTAAAAATCACCCAGGCAAGCCGAGACGGCGGTGTTGATGCTGTCGCATTTGACCCAGACCCTATCTGCGGAGGAAAGATTGTTATTCAGGCAAAACGATACACAAATGTAGTTGGAGTGTCAGCAGTTCGAGACCTCTATGGTACAGTTTTGAATGAAGGCGCTACAAAGGGAATCCTTGTAACAACTGCAAATTATGGAAGCGATGCGTATAAGTTTGCACAAGGAAAGCCACTTACTCTGATGAATGGAGCTAATTTACTTGCACTGATGCAGAGACATGGATATCAAGCAAGAATCAATCTGAAAGAAGCCAAGAAACTGTTACAAGAAAGCCGGTGATTGAATAAATATAAGTGAGCGCAATTTCATAACACTCACAAGACCAGCACGGCAAGGCCTTTCCGCCCGCCGTGCTGGTCTTTGTTTTTAGCGTTCAACGCCGCTCAAACCCGAGATAGCGGGTGCCCTGAAAGCTCAGCTTGCCAATGTCGCCCTCCGCCAGCATCCCGTAATCGGAGCCGTTCACCACGAATTCCATGCGGTCACCGCTTTCTACCTGAAACGTCACATAATACGAGGTGGATGTGCTGGTGCTGTATCCATGCGCGCCCGTCATATCTCCCGCATTGGCGGTGCTGGAATGAGAAACCGAGGTCCGCTTTGCAACCACTGCCGCCGGAACGATGAGTCGGGGCGAATGGTTGTTCTGGTTCCAGGTACGGATATTACGGAACAACGTCCAGATGAACACGCCAATGAAAAGCAGGAACAGGACCGGGAACAGAAAGCTGAACAGCATATCGAATAAACCAAAGAACATGATCATATTCCTCCATTTTGCCACCGAAATTCAGTTTCTATACCCAGAATACGAATGACCTTAGGGAGAAATTGCAGAAGAATTTTCTGCCAGACGATAACACCCCCGCCCGGTCTTCTCCAGCTGACCCGTATCACAGAGGTTTTTCAGCACCCGTTGGAGCTGGCGGCGGCTGCAATGCAGGTGGAGCAGAAGATTATCCAGATGCCGGATCTCCCCACCGGACTGGGGTTGCTGCAAATAGAAGAGCAGACGTTCCTCCAGAGATCGAGCAGTTGTGCTGGTTCGGGAGGAAAGCTCCAGCTTCCGGGCCAGCTGTCCCATGACGAACCGCAGAAAGACCGGGTCATTTTCCAGCACGGCGCGGTTCTCGGCAAAGGGGAGGGAAAGGCAGAGTACCGGCTCGTCCGCCTCGGTGAAGAAAGGAGAGTGATCGATCTGGCAGAACTCAATATCTCCCAGCAGCGTATCGGTGCGGGCGTAGGAAATGCCGAACACCCGGCTGTCCTCGTGGATGCCATAGATGCGTACACTGCCCTGGACCACCAACAAAAATTGATGCAACGGCTTGAGAGGGTGGGACAGATACTCTCCCTTTTCAAAGCGCAGCAGCCGGATGACCGGCGGTCGTGTCCCAAAATGCCGCTGGTTTGCCCGGTACAGCGCTTCCAGACAGGCCGGATCACAAATTTCTTGCATGATCTCACCTCATTTCTTTTGCTTCATTGTGCCACATGGCACAAACAAAAGCAAGGAAAAACACTATAATAGGTGCGGGAGGAAGAAACTATGGATTCTATTTTTGATCTCGACCATCTGTACCGCACCTATTTCAAGATGGCGCTGCCCTCGGTGTTCGGCCTGATGGTGAGCGTGGTGTATAACCTTGCTGATACCTTTTTCATTGCACGATCCAACGATACGGCGCTGATCGCTGGTGTGTCGCTCTGCGCGCCGGTGTTCACGGCCCTGATGGCCTTTGGTAATATCTACGGTCAGGGCGGCAGTTCGCTGATCTCCCGCCTGCTGGGACAGGATGACCGCGAGGGCACCGGGCGGGTCAGTTCGTTCTGCTTCTACGTGGCCCTGACCACCGGCGTGGTGTTGGCGGCCCTGATGCTGCTGTTCCGTGCCCCGTTGCTGGGCATTCTGGGCGCGACCAGCGAGACGCTGCCCCACGCACAGGCCTATTACACCGTGTTGGCCATCGGTGCCCCGGCCACGGTGCTGAACTTTATCCACTCCAACCTCGTCCGCTGTGAGGGCATGGCAACGCAATCCATGATCGGCAGCGTTGGCGGTACGGTCATCAACATCATTCTCGACCCCATTCTCATCACCACGGTGGGCTGGGGCGCAAGGGGAGCGGCCATTGCCACCATTGTAGGCTACCTGTGCAGTGACCTGTATTTCCTGTGGCTGCTCCACAAGAAGAGCCGCTGCCTGTCTGTCAGGCTGTCCCAGTGCCATGTCACGGGCAAGGAGCTGCAGCAGATCCTGGGCGTGGGGATCACCGCCGCCCTGAGCAACCTGATGCAGAGCCTGACCGTCATCGTGATGAACCAATTCCTGCTGCCCTACGGCAACGATAAGATCGCCGCCATGGGCATTGCCAGCAAGGTGAGCATGATCGCCCAGCTGGTGCTGGTGGGCTTCTCGTTTGGCGGCATTCCGCTGTTTGGCTATCTGTACGGCGCAAAAAAGCGGGATGTTATGCGCAAACTGATCCGCTTCTGCCTGACCTTCCTTGTCTCCATCGCCGTGGTGTTGTCGCTGCTGCTCTGCCTGAACTCCCCGACGATGATGCGGCTTTTCGTACAGGATGCCGGGATGATCGACACCGGCGCCCGGATGCTCCGCTGGCAGGTCTACACCGCGGCCTTTGGCGGCGTGGTGCTCCTGCTCACGGTGCTGTTCCAGGCAACGGGCAAAATCGTGCCATCCTTTCTGCTTTCCATCAGCCGTCAGGGTGTGGTGTTCCTGCTGGCACTGGTGGTCTGTGTGCACCTGTTCCAGTATCAGGGTGTGCTGATGGCTCAGGCTGTGGCCGACATCCTGAGCGCCGCACTGGCTCTCGGCCTGCTTGCGACCAACCGTGATATCATCGCAAAACAGTAACACAAAACGCCCGGAGGGCCGCTGAAAGCAGCGGCTTCTCCGGGCGTTTTTCAATATTCAATGCCTTTGCGTGCCTTGATGCCCTTCTGGTAGGGGTGGCGGTGGCACTTCATTTCAGTGGAGTAGTCGGCGGCATCCAGCATCCACTGCGGGGCCTTATGGGCTGTCAGAACGCACTCCTGATCTGCCGGGCGCTCCAACACGGCCCGTCGGAGCAGGTCTTTGTCCACCATGTCCAGCTCCCAGGCCGAACCGGCCTCATCCAGAATGAGCAGGTCGGCGGGCTCTGCCAGCGCGGCGGTCAGGTTTTTGTTCTGCACGGCCCGGGCGGCGGCCTTTTCGTCCGCGTTCATCTGGAACACGAACTTCTGACCGCCTTTGCCCCGGAAAATTTTAGCGCCCAGTTGGGCCAGCAGAGGAATCTCGCCGCTCTGTCCGCCCTTGAGGAACTGCACGATGACCACCCGCTTGCCGCTGCCCAGCGCGCGGAGGGCAAGGCCCATGGCAGCGGTGGTTTTGCCCTTGCCGTCGCCCCAATAGAGGTGTAATAAGCCCTGTTCCATCAGCTGTTCTCCTTTGTATACTGTACGGTTTTCACCAGATGCAGGATGTGCTGTTCTGGCCAGTCCCGGGTGTCCAGCACATAGCCGCCCGCGTTGGGGCCGCACCATTCGTGGAAGGTGCGGCGGGGCACACCAAAACGCTCCAGCGCAGCCATCTGGGTGCCGCCGTGGGCCACGATGACCAGCCGCTCCTGCCCTTCGGCAAGGGCCTGGTCAATGAGCCCGGCCAGCGTTTTGCATACTCTGTCGCAGAAGTCGCTCTTGCGTTCCCCGTCCGGGTGAGCGGCGCGCTCGTTCTCCTGCACCCACGCCAGATATTCCGGGTCCTGCTCCACCTGTACGAAGGTTTGCCCCTCGAACCGGCCAAAGTTCATCTCCTTCAGCCCGTCCACCGGGATGAGCCTTGCTCCGGGAAATAGCACCCGTGCCGTCTGGGAAGTGCGCTGTAACGGGGTGACATAGACGACCTTGGGCGAAAAATCCGCCTGTCGCAGCTGGGCGATACCCTCAGCGGAAAGTGGGATATCCCGCTGGCCCTGATAGCGCTTTTCAGCGTTGTACTCCGTC
>CALDLZ010000480.1 GCA_937915335.1 uncultured Faecalibacterium sp. | reverse complement strand
CGCGCGGTTCAAAGGCCGATGGCCGTGTGCCGACCTGTTGTGCAATGTCACCGACCTGTTCATTCACGGCATCGAAAAGCCCGGACAGGTTAGACATGATACCCGCCGTCAGGATGCCTTTTATCCAGTCGGCAATGGCTTTGAGAACGGTTTCCATTAAGCGTCACCGTCCTTTAGGTGAAATGGTTGATGAGGGTCTTGAGAAGATTGAGAACAAAAATAATGTGGGTCAGAAGCTGCATAATAGCACCGCCTTTCGTTGATGGGTGGATAAAACAAAAGCACGATTTTGGCAGACACTGTTCAAAAAACTGCAAGCCTCAGCAGGTTGGCGTGGTGAAAAATCGTGCTATGGAAACAAAAAAGCCGACTGCTTTTCGGCAATCGGCATAGAAAAAATTCAGTTAAGCAAGCATCTTGCCCTCCAGATAGGAGCAGCGCAGATAATCGGGGTTGGTATAATAGACATTGGAATTGAAGTCGGAAATCTCATCTGTGATGAACGAAGAGAAAACATCAATGATCGCCTGTGCTGCATCATCGTTCTTCATGGTGGACAGCACCAATCCCTGATACAGCATCCCGATGGAAGTTGCGGAAGGAACTTCGTAGCGGCACTCGGCTACGGTATCAAAATTACCGTCTGGGATGTTAAACCAATCAATCAGTTCTTCCGAAACCTGTTCAAAGGAAAGGCAGTGGTTTACCTCGGCATCATAAATCTGACGCTCAATGTCCTTTTTGGAAAAGCAACGAATCACATCCTGCCGATGGTTCTTTGTTTTGCGGGCAATGTATTCGATCAGGCTGCATACATAAAAAATATCATTCATCTGTTTTTCCGTCATGGATGTGTTCACTCCTCTCGAATGTTAAACAGCGCAGAGCATTGGCTGTATGAAAACTGATCTGATGTGTCGGGTGTTTGAATTTTGCCAATGCCCAAAATGCTTCGCGGCTGATTTGACCGGAAGTAAAGCCGTTGACATAATCCCAAATCGTATCGTCAGCCATTGGCCCCTCTACAATATCATACGGGTGCATTTCTCCTGCACGGCATTTTGCAATAAAGTCCAGCCATTCATCCGACATTTCCGGGAAGCGCAGGATTTTAAGCTCTGGATTTTCCACATAACGGTAAATATTTACAATACCGTCTGCGGAACGGCGGTCTGCCCAGCGGTAGGCTTGCTGGTAGTTATTCGTGCAATAGAATCCCCATGAGAAGTCCTTTGTATACCGCGTGATACGAATTTCGGGATAGATAACTTCTTCTTTGCTGCCATGATACAGTAAAATCTCGCTCATCTGCTTCACCTTCTGTAAATAAGATGGCGACTATGGCTTTCCTTATTATAATATGTACCGGGCGGCAACCGCCGCCCGCTGTTCTTAACCGAACAGGCCGCTCAGCAGGGGAATGAGGGTGATGCCGACCAGTGCGACACCACCGCCAGCCATGAGCTGCTTCATGCCCTGACTTTTGCTGCCCGGATTATCGTTACCATAACCTTCCAGCAGGTTGATGGCACCCCAAACG
>CALDLZ010000479.1 GCA_937915335.1 uncultured Faecalibacterium sp. | reverse complement strand
CGGCCGCGTGTTCCGCTCCGATTCCGATGCCACCCATAGCCCCATGTTCCACCAGATGGAGGGCCTGGTCGTGGATAAGGGCATCACCCTGGGCGACCTGCAGGGCGCGCTGAACACCTTCGTGCAGAAGCTGTTCGGCAAGGATACCCGCACCCGCCTGCGCCCCTCTTACTTCCCCTTCACCGAGCCCAGCGTCGAGGTTGATGTCAGCTGCTTTGAGTGTGGCGGCAAGGGATGCCCCCTGTGCAAGCACACCGGCTGGATCGAAGTCCTGGGCGGCGGCGTTGTAAACCGCAAGGTGCTGGAAAACTGTAACATTGACCCGGACGAGTATTCCGGTTTCGCCTTCGGCATTGGCATCGAGCGTATCGCCATGCTGAAGTACGGCATCAACAACATCGGCCTGATGTTCGAGAACAACCTGCAGTTCCTCAAGCAGTTCCATGAATAAGAGGGGAGAGAACAGACAATGAAAGTACCTTTCAGTTGGTTAAAAGAATTCGTCGATATCGACGTTACCGCCCAGGAGCTTGAGGAGAAGCTGTTCTCCTGCGGCTTTGAGGTGGAAGAGCTGATCCCGCTGGACGCAGGCATCAGCAAGGTGGTCGTTGGCAAGATCGTGGAGATGGAGAAGCAAGAGGGCACCCATTTGACCAAGTGCGTGGTGGACTGCGGCGACTACGGCCACGACATCCACATCAGCACCGGTGCCACCAATATGAAGCTGGGCGACTGCGTGCCTGCCGCTCTGGATGGCTCCACCCTGCCCGGCGGCATCAAGATCAAGGCCCGCAAGATGCAGGGCGTGGAATCCAACGGTATGCTCTGCTCTGGCGAGGAGCTGGGCCTGAACGATGATCTGTTCCCGGGCTCTGAAGTCTACGGCTTGCTGATCCTGCCCGAGGATTCCGTCCCCGGCACCGACATCGCACCTGTCGTCGGCCTGGATGACTATATCTTCGATATTTCTATCACCGCAAACCGTCCCGACTGCCAGTCCGTGCTGGGCATTGCCCGTGAGGTCTCTGCCATTCTGGGCAAGCCCCTGCACATGCCTGCCATGGATTACAAGGCGGTCTGTGATGCCGACGAGCCCATCACCGTCAAGGTGGAAGCTCCCGACCTGTGCCCCCGCTACATGGCACACTATGTGCGCAACATCCGCATGGGTGAGTCTCCCCGCTGGATGAAGCGGCATCTGGCTCTGTGCGGTCTGCGTTCCATCAGCAACGTGGTGGATATCACCAACCACACCCTGCTGGAAATGGGCCAGCCCATGCACGCCTTTGACCTGAACAAGGTTGCTGGCCGCACCATCGATGTGCGCCGTGCCCACGAGGGCGAGAAGATCGTGACCCTCGATGAGAAAGAGTTTACCTTGAATCCCAACAATCTGGTTATCTGTGATGCCGAGAAGCCTGTGGCTCTGGCTGGTATCATGGGTGGCGCAAATTCCGGTATGGATGAGAACACCACCAGCCTGCTGTTCGAGTGCGCTACCTTCGCCCGTGACTGTGTCCGTAAGACCAGCCGTGCCCTGGGCCAGAACAGTGATTCTTCTGCCCGTTACGAGAAGGGCGTGGATCGTCACTCTCCCGAGCTGGGCCTGGCTCGCGCCCTGCACCTGATCCAGGAGCTGGACTGCGGCGATATCACCACCCTCGAGTATGACCTGACCGATGGCCGCCCGCTGGAGCGCAAGCATATTGTTACGACCCCGGCCAAGATTTGTGGCGTGCTGGGTATCACTGTGCCCGACCAGACCATGATCGACATCCTGCAGCGCCTGGAGTTCACCGTGGATGTGCAGGCCGACGGCAGCTGGGATGTGTCCGCACCTTTGTACCGTGAGGATGTGGAGAGCTTCCCCGACCTGGCCGAAGAGGTCATCCGCGAGTATGGCTATGACCACATCAACCCCACCTTCCTGAATACCGCCGCTGTCACCAATGGCGGCCTGAACTTTGCACAGAAGCAGCAGCTCAAAACCAAGCGTCTGCTGGCCGCACAGGGGTTCTACGAGGCTTCCACCCTGGCCTTCTACTCCAACGCCGAGCTGGATATGCTGCACATCCCCGCTGACGATGCCGCCCGCAAGGCCATCCGTATCCTGAACCCCATCAGCGAGAACCTGTCCATCATGCGCACCCTGCTGACCCCGTCCATGCTGAACGTCATCGTGGACAACCTCAAGAAGGGCAACACCGAGGGCCGCTTGTTTGAGATGGCGCCCGTCTATCTGGCCAAGGAGCTGCCCATCAAGGAGCATCCCCACGAGCGCCAGACCCTCTGCCTCGGTGCCTTCGGCCCCGAGGAGGATTTCTTCACCGTCAAGGGCGCAATGGAGGCGCTGGCCGCTGGTTTCGGCCTGCACTTCACCTATCAGCGCGAGACCACCTCTTGGCTGCACCCCGGCATCAGCGCCGCCGTCTATTGCAATGGCAAGC
>CALDLZ010000478.1 GCA_937915335.1 uncultured Faecalibacterium sp. | reverse complement strand
AAGCTCTCGCCATCACAGACCTTTTCCAGCACAAAACCGTGTTTTTCCAGTGCGGCACGGATGGTGTCTAGGTCATAGGTATATTCATAGAATTGCTCATGGAAGTGCTCGCCGGTCTCACGATAGTCGATATCCACCGTGATTTCCACACGGCGGTCAGCGGGGTTATAGTGGTTGCGCCAGACACAGGAAGCGTCCTCTTCCTCAAAGGTGAAAACATTCTCCCCCAGCACCTTCTGGTGCTTATAGGGCGTGTTCATGTCAAAGAGGAACACGCCGCCCTCTTCCATGAAAAAAGCCGCATTGGCAATGGCCGTGTCCAGATCCGGGATATGGTTAAAGGTGTCGAAGGTGGACACCGCACCCCGGATGGTACCATACAGGTCGAGCTTGAGCAGGTCCTGTTGTAAGAGCAGCAGCTTGCCGGAAAGTCCCAGCTGCTCAGCCTTATCACGGACAACACAGAGCATTTCCTCAGACTGGTCAATGCCGATCATATCATAGCCCGCCTGGGTCAGCATCAGGGTCAGTTCTCCTGTGCCGCAGCCCAGATCGGCCAGAATGCCATCCTGAATACCGTGGGCGTTCAGTTCCTGCTGAATCTGCTCATACAGGGCATCGTAGTCCGCCTCACCATTGAATTCATCGTAAAAATAGGCAAATTCGTTGTAGGCCATGATTTACTCCGCATCCTCATCGTCGGCATACTCTGCTGCCACAGCATCATTCAGCACTGCCTGCAGCTCCGGGATGCCAAAGCCGCTCTCTCCACTGGTCAGCACCACCTTCTGACAGCCATAGGGTCGGCAGAGCTTTTCAAAATCTTCCAGCGTCTTGGCCAGCTGGCTCTTTTTCAGCTTGTCCGCCTTGGTCAGCGCCACAACAAAAGGGATCTGGTGGTAGTGCAGATACCGCAGCATCTGCAGATCATCGGCGCTGGGGGCATGGCGGCAGTCGAGAAGCTGCACCAGCAGGGTGTGGTGGCGGGGTGCCTCGAAATAACTGTTGATGAGGTCATCCCAGCGCTCCCGATCCGCATTGCTGACCTTGGCGTAGCCATAGCCGGGCAGATCCACAAAATAGCAGTCATCCACCGAGTAGAAGTTGATGGTGGCCGTCTTGCCCGGCGTGCTGGACACACGGGCCAGGTTCTTGCGGTTGCACAGCTTATTGATCAGACTGGATTTGCCCACATTGGAACGGCCCGAGAAGCTGAGCTCGGGGCGGTCGCTTTCAGGCAGCTGGCTGGAAATACCATAGCTTGCGATAAAATCCGCTTTGTTGTAGTTCATCGTTTGCTCCTTTGATTAGCAGACAGCACCCGGCTTCGGCTTTTCCGGTGCGGACGGGATGGCCGCCTCCACCGGCTTTGCCTTCTTGGCAGGGTGCGGATGACGAGCAGAAGCGCTCTTTGGCTTGAGCAGAGCGGCATTGAGTACCTGCGAGAGATTGGACATGGGCAGGAAGGTCAGATTCTTCTTGACCTCGTCGTCCACCTCGTACAGGTCAGAGACATTATCCTTGGGGATGAGCACGGTCTTCATGCCTTCACGATAAGCCGCCATGCTCTTTTCGCGCAGGCCGCCGATGGGCAGGACATTGCCATGCAGGGTGATCTCGCCGGTCATGGCGACATCGCCGCGCACCGGGATGCCGGACAGGCAGGAGACCAGTGCCGTGGTCAGGGTAACACCTGCGGAAGGACCATCCTTGGGCACAGCACCCTCGGGGGCATGAATGTGCAGATCACACTTTTTCAGGCGCTCAGGATCGATGCCGTATTCCTCGGCATGAACACGGACGTAAGTGATGGCCAGCTGGGCACTCTCCTTCATCACGTCGCCCAGCGAACCGGTGACCGTGATCTTTCCGCTGCCGTTATCCATGACCTGCACCTCAATGGGCAGGGTCTCACCACCGATACTGGTCCAGGCCAGACCATTGGCAATGCCGACGGCATTGGTGCGGTTGAGGAAGTCGGGCTTGACAAAGCGGGGGCCCAGCAGCTCTTCCAGATTACTGCCGGTAACAGAGACAGTCTCCGCCTCCCCGGACGCGATCTTACGGGCGCACTTGCGCAGGACGCTGGTGATGGTGCGCTCCAGGGTACGAACACCGGCTTCCCGGGTATAACCGTCAATGATGCCGTAAAGGGCGTTCTGAGAGAAGGTGACCTTGCCAGTCAGACCACAGGCCTTGAGCTGCTTTGGCACAAGGTGCTTGCGGGCAATATTATATTTCTCCACCCGGGTATAGCTGGGCAGCTCGATGACATCCATACGATCGCGCAGCGGTCCGGGAATGGCGCTCAGGTCATTGGCCGTGGTAATGAAGAGCACATGGCTCAGATCGAACGGCATATCAATGAAATGGTCGTTGAAGGTGGCGTTCTGCTCGGGGTCGAGAGCTTCCAGCAGAGCGGCGGCCGGGTCCCCCCGGAAATCACCTGCCAGCTTGTCGATCTCATCCAGCAGCATCAGGGGGTTGGAGCTCTTGGCAGAGATCATGGCATTGATGATCTTGCCGGGCATCGCACCGATATAAGTGCGGCGGTGGCCACGGATCTCGGCTTCATCCCGCACGCCGCCCAGACTGATGCGCACATACTTGCGATTCAGGCTCTCGGCAATGGAGCGGGCAATGCTGGTCTTGCCGACACCCGGAGGGCCGACCAGGCAAATGATCTGACCCTTGACATCAGGGGCCAGCTTGCGGACAGCCAACACCTCAAGAATGCGATCCTTGACCTTTTTCAGGCCGTAGTGGTCACGGTCCAGGATGCGCTGGGCCCTGGCGATATCAAGGTCATCCTCGGTAAAAGTGTTCCAGGGCAGGTCCAGGCAGGTGTCCAGATAGGTACGGATGACCGTACCCTCCTGGTTGCTGCTCTGCATCTTGGCCAGGCGATCCACTTCCTTCAGCAGCTTCTTTTCCCGATCCTCGTCCAGATGCAGGGCCTGGATCTTGCGGCGGTACTCCTCGGCTTCTGCCGTAGTGTCATCGTCCTCGCCCAGCTCCTGGCTGATCATGTGCATCTGCTCGTGCAGGTAGTAATCGCGCTGGTTCTTATCCATGGCTTCGTCCACTTTCTGGGCGATCTCCTT
>CALDLZ010000477.1 GCA_937915335.1 uncultured Faecalibacterium sp. | reverse complement strand
AAACCCCGCCACAGGAGGAAGAGGAACTGCTGACCGCTGCGGTGAACCGGGTCATTCTGAGCGGTTTTTCCGCCCTCTATGGGGAGCTTGTGGAGAAGAACCATCTTGTGCCCGTGACCGACCCGGATTTCGAGCTGCTGGCCGTCAACCGGGCCGAGGGCTTCCGGGCGGGTGCGGAATTCTACTGTCTGCCCCCGCTGGAGCTGGAGCGCTATACCGGTTTCACCCAGCAGATCACCCCCAGGCCTATCCGGCAGCTGAGCATTGAGCTGGAGATCAACACCAAGCACGGTGACGAGGACCGTGCCGCCGACGAGGCGGGTAAAAAAGCCCTGCGCCAGCGGGTGGCCCGGGAGATCTATGCCCAGCGCTGTGAGCAGGCCAAAACGCTGGCGCGCCGGGAACTGGTTTGCCAGCTGGGCGGCTGCGTCAAGGGCGAACTGCCCAAGCAGCTGGTGGCGGGCAATTATTTTGCCGAACAGCGGAACTTCAACCTGCGCCTGCAGGCCAACAACGTCAACTTTGACCAGTACCTCAAGGTGCGGAACCAGACCGTCGAGCAGTTCCGGGCGGAGCTCCACGCTCAGGCCGAGCAGAAGCTCCGGGGCAATCTGGGCCTGCTGATGGTGGCCGAGAAGGAGCACCTCTGGCCCACCGATGCCGAGGTGCAGGCTGCACTGGCCCATTGGAAGGGCGAGCGCACCTTCCCGGCCAACGATACCCGCAAAGTGCGGCAGGGCATCGCCAGCCAGCGGGCCGCAGAGTTCGTGGAGGCCCACTCCACTCTGCTCCCGCCGCCGGAGGAACCGGAGATCGAAGCGCTGGGCTGACCCGGCAGAGCAAGCCGGCCTGTTTTGATTGTGTTTTGTCAGATTTTCTGTTATACTAAAAAAGCCGCCAGAATGGCGGCGGCGCTGATTGCATCATTGGTGGTCATGCTTTCCTACCTGGATCGCTAAATTCTAGTACATAGAACGAAGCGGGAACTCCGGGAACGGAACTTTTTTGAAGGAAACTTCCCGGAACCTGCGGGCGAAGGGAGGGATGTCGAATGAATCTGCTGGAAACTCTGGCTCTGCTCACCTTCATTCTCGGCTTGCTGAGTTTGATCATTGACGCGGCTCGATTGACCATTGAGGTCATGGACAAGATTTCGCAGAAGAAAAACGATGATAGCAAAAAAGATTGACTGCCTCAGTGTTCCAAGCCCTGACAGTCAATCTCTTTTTGGCTAACGGGTAGGAAAGCTGACCGATACAGTCAGCGCCCTTTCTATTTGTAGTATAGTCAATTTTGTGTGGGTTGTCAAGGCTTAACCCCCCAGTCGCCTGCGGCGACAGCTCCCCTAGTAGTGGAGCCCTTGGCAAAATGGGAAAGCTTTATGCCATGCCAAGGGCCCCCCTATTAGCGGGGGCTGGCACGCGGAGCGTGACTGGGGGGTTCCACCCGTTAAAATCCCCCTGAATTTTCTCCCATTTTTGTGCAGGCATACAATTTTAATTGTTTATGCTTGACTAAAAAAAAAAAAAAGGTTTAGAATTTTTGTGTAAGATGCCAACACGAAAAATAGAAGAATCGGCAAACCAGTCGAAAGGCTGCGACGCAAAGCTAAAGGGCCTGTAATATGGCAGCCAGCTGCACTTTGTTGCAACCCTCTCAGTCACGCTGACGCGTGCCAGCTCCCCCGAAGGGGGAGCCAATGCAGGCTCATGGGAAAAGCTTATGGTAACTACAAACTTTCCCAAGAACCACGATTGCCTCTCCCTTTGGGAGAGGTGGCAATGCGAAGCATTGACGGAGAGGGCGAGCAATCCCAAAGTATCACCAGAGCGTTGTACCAGCCTATCCGGCCGGTACGGCGCTCTTTTTGTTTTGTGTGGTGCATGGTTTGAACTTGGGAGTATTCATAAAAGGAGGAAAAATCTTTATGAAACTGAAACGACTTGTCAGCGCCGTCCTAGCGGTAGGCATGGCTCTGACCATTCTGCCCACCGCGGCGTTTGCAAATGATACAAGCCGTAATATCACTGGACTTGTGCTTGACGAAAGTGGCTATATCGATATAGAAAAATCCACACCGCCACCAGACTTTGGTCAACAAAATCCAGACTGGGAAATTGAAAAGGGAAGTAACCAGTTGGTGCTTCGAGCCATATTAAGTAATGCAAGCTTTAGAGAACCTGCTGTAATTGAATGTCCGGTAGTTAGCCATACTGGAACAATCAAAGAAGGAACTTTCCGGGGTAATGTCCAAAGCTTTGGCAAGATTGAATCAGGTGACTTTTATAATCTTACCAGCTATGCTAGGTATGGAAACAATTGGGGAAGCACTTCAAACGCAGTGATAAAAAACTATACTATTAGTGCAGGAAATTCTGAGTATACAACATCGCTGAGTAATTCTATTGTTTGGAATAGTGTAGCGATTGATTATACAAAAACCACAAGTCCGGTTTCTATCAATAATAGTATTCTTAGCAATATTCCAGACGGTTTTACAACGCACAACACACCGAGCACCTATCAAAGTCTAATTGCAGAAGGGTGCACGATTGAGCCAATTGACATTGATACTAACGTACTGAGTACCCCTCTTCCAGTAGAAGCTGTTTTTCAGGGCGCTGCATATCTGATTGGTACTGCTCCGACGAAGAAGTTTAAGGTGACAGCAAATTCTCCCCTTTTCAAAGGCTGGGATTTGAGTGGTAAGGGCGATGCTGAGATTCAGGAGAATGGCAGAACCCTGATTGTCACACTGAATAATGACAATGTTACCATCAAGGCTTGTGGTGACCGAGTTCCTCTGAGCGAAGTAGTGATGGATACCAAGACCGGTAAGTACGTCCCTGGCTATAATAATGAGGCTTACGCTGGCTCGGATTATGATGGCTGGTCTTACGATAAGATTTCGAATACCCTGACGGTCTATGATAATGGTGTCGTGGACATCGGCAATGCGGAAGTTGACTGGAACATCGTTAACAAGGGCGAAATCAAGAGCGGTATTTTCAATGCAGAGGATGAAGTGAGTTCTACCCTGAATAATGGTGAAGAAGATGGCGCAGAGGGTAAAATCTCTGGCGGTACTTTCAATGTGAAAGTAAACAACTATGGCACGATTGATGGTGGTACTTTCAACCTGAGCGTAAGCAACGCAAAGACCGTGAATGGTGGCACTTTTGTTGGCCGGTATGGCAACCGTACCAAAACGGATAAGCAAAACGGTGTTGGTGTCGTGACTGTTCTTGGCGAAACCAAGGGTGGCGTTTTCAGCCACTATGCTGATTTCTATGGTCAGGACGACTTGCAGAAAACCACTCTGACCCTGAATAAATGCACTGCCAATGGCATCTCTGACCTGGTGTATGTTGTCGGCCCCCAGACCCTGACCATCGAAGCTGACACCACCTGCACCGGCTGGGAGTTCAGCACCGATGCAGACTACGAGGAAACTGTTGCAAAGCAGGTTCCCACCGATAGCAAGGAAACCTTTACCTTGACCTTGAACGGCGACGACGAGCGCAATGTCACTTTGACCGCACTGCTCAAGGAAGGCTACTACCGCATGAACCTGGTTGATGGTGTTGCAACTGTCAACGATAAGGAAGTTACCTCCGCCAAGGCTGGCGATACCGTCAAGCTGACCGCCGATGCAGCCCCCGAGGGCATGGTGTTCGACCGCTGGGAGATCACCCCGACGGACGCTGCCCTGAATCTGGAAGGTTTTGATGCCAACGCTGCAACCACCAGCTTTAAGATGCCCGCTCAGACCCTGACCATCCGTGCGATGTACCGCATGGCCGATGTGGAAGAGCCCAACG
>CALDLZ010000476.1 GCA_937915335.1 uncultured Faecalibacterium sp. | reverse complement strand
TTGGACCAGAAGGAAACCGCGCTGGACCGCAAGACCGAGGCTTTGGAGCGCAAAGAAGAAGAGCTGAAGAAAAAGCACGAGGAAGCCGACGCCCATCTGGCGGAGGCGGACGCCATCCGCGCCAAGGAGATGGAACGGCTGGAAACGCTGGCCGGCCTGAGCCAGGAAGATGCCCGCGAAGTGCTGCTGCACAAAGTGGACGAGGAACTCACCCACGAGAAGGCTGTCCGTGTGGCTGCCTATGAGACTGACCTGAAGGAAAACTGCGACAACATCGCCCGCAACCTGATCGGTCAGGCCATCAGCCGCTGCGCCGCTGACCACTGCAGCGAGACCACCGTCAGCGTGGTGCCCCTGCCCAGCGACGAGATGAAGGGCCGCATCATTGGCCGTGAGGGCCGCAATATCCGTGCCCTGGAAACTGCCACCGGCGTGGATCTTATCATCGACGATACCCCGGAGGCCATTACCCTGTCTTCCTTCGACCAGACCCGCCGTGAGGTCGCCCGCATGACGCTGGAGCGTCTGATCGGCGATGGCCGCATCCACCCCGCACGCATCGAGGAGACGGTGGAGAAGTGCCGCCACGACCTCGAGCTGCAGATGAAGCGGGAGGGCGAGCGTGCCGTCATGGAGCTTGGCATCCATGGCCTGCATCCCGACCTCATCAAGCTGATCGGCCGCCTGAAGTACCGCACCAGCTTTGGCCAGAACGCTCTGACCCACAGCATGGAAGTGGCCTGGCTGGCCGGCCTGCTGGCAGGCGAGATGGGCGTGAACGTCACCCTGGCCCGCCGTGCCGGTCTGCTGCATGATATCGGCAAGGCCCTTGACCACGAGATCGAGGGCAGCCATGTCCAGATCGGTGTGGATATCTGCCGCAAGTATAAGGAGAATACCCAGATCATCCATGCCATCGAGGCCCACCACGGTGACGTGGAGCCCAAGACCCCGCTGGCCTTCATCATCCAGGCCTGCGATGCCATCAGCGCTGCCCGTCCCGGTGCCCGCCGTGAGAATGTCGAGAGCTATGTCAAGCGTCTGGAAAATCTGGAGGAGATCTCTTCCAGTTTTGAGGGCGTGGAGCAGGCCTTTGCCGTTCAGGCTGGCCGTGAAGTCCGCATTATGGTCAAGCCCGATGTCATCAGCGACGATCAGGTCATTCTGCTGGCCCGTCAGATCGCCAAGAAGATCGAGGATACCCTCGATTATCCCGGCCAGATCAAGGTCAACGTCATCCGCGAGAGCCGCGCTGTCGAGTTCGCAAAGTAAGATCAAAGATGTAAGAGCCCGCTGGTTTGTGCAGCGGGTTCTTTTTTGATGATTGATCCAACGGATGAATGCCATGCATTTCTTAACAAAATGAAGTGAATGGATTTTGCTGTATTCTATATAAATACAGGTAATACTTTTTGACAGGAAACTGTTCGCCTGGAGAATACGACGCAGGAGAAAAACTATACAAAATTTAGTTTCCGTTTTCGGCAGATTGTTGGACAAAGGGGAGAAATGGGCCATTTTGAAGGACAAATTCCAGAAAAAGGCTTTTCAATGGCGGGGAAGAGCGGTATAATGCGGCCAAGGCACAAGGGTGTGCAGAAGCTCCAGAGGGGGAGCTGAGACCCTTGTGCATTTTCAGAAAACAATGCTTTACCAGTGTATAGCATTGAAGAGAGGGGAAAACATATATGAAATTCGATCGTCGTATTTCTCGCCGCAGCTTCCTGGCAGCTGCCGGTGTCACCTCTGCTGTTCTGGCCCTGACGGCCTGCGGCGGCGGCTCTTCCAGCTCCACGGCTGCTTCCGCGGCTTCGGGCGCGTCTTCTGCTGCGGCTGGCACCGCACAGGGCGGCACCCTGAACATCATGCTGGAGACCGAGGTTCAGTCTCTGGATCCTCAGGTGGCGACGGACGGTACCTCTTTTGAGGTCATTGCGGATTACACCGATGGCCTGATGCAGATGGATGCTGACGGTGCGGCTGTTCCGGCCATTGCTGAAAGTTATGACATCAGCGAGGATGGCAAGACCTACACCTTCCACCTGCGCGACGCGAAGTGGTCCAACGGTGAGGCCGTGACCGCCGCCGACTTCGTGTTCGGCTGGCAGCGTGCCGTTGACCCCGCTACTGCATCCGAGTATTCTTACATGCTGTCCGACATTGGTCAGGTGGTCAACGCCGCCGAGATCATTGCCGGTGAAAAGCCCGTCACCGATCTGGGTGTGACCGCTGTGGATGACAAGACCCTGGAGGTTCAGCTGAACGTTCCTGTCAGCTACTTCCTGAGCCTGATGTACTTCCCTACCTTCTACCCTGTGAACGAGGCGTTCTATAACACCTGCGCCGATACCTTCGGCACCAGCCCCGACACGGTGCTGGCAAACGGTGCCTTTGTGCTGACCGATTACCAGCCTGCCGCCACCGCCTTTACTCTGGAAAAGAACCCTGACTACTACGATGCCGACAGCATTTCTCTGGACGGCCTGGCTTATCAGGTCATCAAGGACAGCCAGCAGGCTCTGATGAGCTACCAGACGGGTGCTCTGGATATCACCCTGCTGAACGGTGAACAGGTCGATCAGGTCAAGGATGACCCCGAGTTCACCAGTGTGGGTGCCGGTTACCTGTGGTACATCAGCCCCAACATCAGCGCGGTGCCTGACCTGGCCAACCTGAACCTGCGCAAGGCTATGACCTTTGCACTGGATCGTGATGCCATCACCGGCGACGTGCTGAAGGATGGCTCCACGCCTGCTTACACCGCGGTTCCCGCACAGTTCGCAACCGGCCCCGACGGCAGCGATTTCAGCGCCGACCAGACCAAGTTTGCGGATGACTGCGCTTATGACCCCGAAAAGGCTAAGGATTTCTTCGAGCAGGCCAAGGCCGAGTTGGGCAAGGATACCTTCTCCTTCGATATGGTCGTGGATGCCGACGATGCACCCCAGAAGGTCGCACAGGTCGTCAAGGAGCAGCTGGAGACCACGCTGGAGGGTCTGACCATCAATCTGACCGTCGAGCCCAAGAAGCAGCGTGTGCAGGATATGCAGGACGGTACCTTTGAGCTGGGCCTGACCCGCTGGGGCCCCGACTACGCCGACCCCATGACCTACCTGGGCATGTGGGTGACCGGCAACTCCAACAACTACGGTCTGTGGAGCGATGCTGATTACGACGCCATTATTGACGAGTGCACCACCGGTGACCTGTGCACCGATCCCGAGGGCCGCTGGGAAGCTCTGTATGAGGCTGAGGCCATCGTGCTGGAGCAGGCAGTCATCTTCCCGCTGTACGGCCAGTGCAACGCCGAGATGATCTCCTCCGCCGTCAAGGGTGTGGAGCATCACCCCTGCGCTCTGAACCGTGTGTACAAGCGTACCACCAAGAGCGAATAAGCTGAATTGAATCGCTGAAAAAGGCCGCACAGTGGCCCGCAAAAGCCACTGTGCGCCTTTTTGGCATTGCACCTGTCCGTGTGGGGCGAACGGTTGGCCGCGAAACCCCTGCGTGACGGACTTAGGAAAAGGGGGAAACCCGACGTGAAAAAGTATACACTCAAGCGGATCCTGACCTCGCTGTTCACGCTGCTGGCCATTCTGCTGGTGCTGTTTATCCTGATGCAGCTGATGCCCGGTTCGCCCTTCAACGACGAGAAGCTGACGGCAGACATGCGTGCATCCCTGTACGCAAAATACGGGCTTGACCAGCCTATCTACATCCAGTTCTTCCGCTATGTGGGCAACATGCTCCGGGGCGATCTGGGTGTGAGCTATAACATCTCCAAGAATACGCCCATCTCCCAGCTCATCCAGAGCCGCCTGCCTATCTCCATCCAGGTGGGTGGTATGGCTGTCACGCTGGGTGCCATTGTGGGCTTGGTGCTGGGTATCATTGCCGCCCTTAAGCGGGATACCATTTTTGATACCATCGCCACCATCATCTCGGTCATCGGCGTGTCGGTGCCTTCCTATGTGTTCGCACTGGCTCTGAGCTACGCCTTTGGCTTCAAGCTCCGCTGGTTCCCGATGCTGTTCTCCGCCAAGGATGTCCTTGGCTCCAGCATTCTGCCCAGCATCTCGCTCTCCATGTTCACCATGGCTTCCATTGCCCGCTTCACCCGCAGTGAGATGATCGAAGTGCTGGACTCCGATTATATGCTGCTGGCCGAGAGCAAGGGCATCTCGGGCCCGGCGCTGATCTTCCGTCACGCTCTGCGCAATGCCCTCATCCCCATCATCACCGTGCTGGCGCCCCTCATCGTGGACCTGATGACCGGCTCGCTGGTGGTCGAGAAAATTTTCGCCATCCCCGGCGTGGGCAGTCTGCTGGTGACGGCCATCCAGTCCAACGATTATAACGTGGTCATTGGCCTGAGCTTCATCTACAGCGCCATGTACATTGGCATCATGCTGGTGGTCGATCTGCTGTACGGCGTCATCGACCCGCGCATCCGCTTGGCAAAGGGGGACGACTGATATGGCAGAAAAAGCAATCCGCCTCGGCGGCGAATCCACTGCCGACGCCATCGTCAGCGCCGTGGATTCCATGTATGCCGACCACAAGTTTACGGCAGAAGATTTCGCCCGCAAGCACAACGACGCCGAGCTGGCTGTGGACAGCAACTTTGCGGCCCAGAGCTTCTGGAAAGACGTCCGCATCCGTTTCTTCCGCAAAAAGAGCGCGGTGCTGGGCCTCATCCTCATCGTCTTCATCGTGCTGCTGGCCATCTTTGGCCCGGGCATGAACGATTACACCTACTCCGGCCAGGACCTGAGCCAGAAGAACTTTGCCCCCCGTGTGCCGGGCATTGAGCGCCTTGGCATCTTCGACGGCAGCGAGAAAATGAGCACCACCACCGGCACCAAGGTGGTGAACAGCTACGTCGAAAAAGGCAAGGAAGATGTGTACTATTGGTTCGGCAGCGATCTGTATGGCCGTGATATCTGGACCCGTACCTGGGAGGGTGCCCGCGTCTCCCTCATCATCGCCGTGGCCGCCGCCGTCATTGATATGGTCATTGGTATGAGCTATGGCCTGATAT
>CALDLZ010000475.1 GCA_937915335.1 uncultured Faecalibacterium sp. | reverse complement strand
CTCAGGAGCAGGGCCCGCACCATACTTTTTTCGGTATTTTCCGTCCGCAGGAACACACCGCACCAGAGCACCAGCACTCCCGCTACCAACCACCGGAGGGCACGCCATGGGCCCCTCATGCGTTTTCCTCCACAGACTGAGTGCCGTGACAGGCCCACCCGGCCAGCTGACGAACCACCTGCACCAGTACGCAGATGCGGAATAACGCCACCGTCAACCAGACCAGCAGGACAACGGCATCCAGCCGGTTGCCTGCCCGCAGCAGTTCCACACCGGGCAGGGGGCTCCCCGCCCCGAATACCAGCTCCATCCCCAATGCAAAACCACCGGCCAGCAAAAAGGCTTTCACCGGCAGCCAGACCGCCCGCCGCGCCTGTTTTGCCGGGCAGAAAAGCGGCAGGGCGAAATATTCCGCATACAGGGGCAGGGTCGGCGTTTGGGAAGTGGTAGACGGCAGTAAGTTTTCCCAACGGAGCTGTCCACGCAGACCCAGCAGGCAAAACAGACCTGCCAGCACCGCCGCCCAGCAGAGAATGGGCGCACTGCGGGCCAACACACCGGGCTCCAGCTTCCACCCGGCCCAAAGTAACAGCGGCAGAAGCCCCAGCACGGCCATGGAAGAAAAGTTTTCCCAGCAGATCTCCTGTGCCTGCCGGAAAGTCTCCACGGCTTCCCAGCCAAACCAGAAGGCCAGCAGGCCGCAAGCCACCCGGGAACGCAGCTTATTCCCCGAAAAGAGGTTTGCCCCCTGCTCTGCCCTTTCCAGCAGAGCTATAATGAACATCAGCCCCAGCGCCATGGGCAACCCCTGCAAAAGAAAGCTCCGTGCCGGGACTGCACTGCCAGTTTGCAAAACACACCAGGCAAACACGGCCGTCAGAACGCTCAGGGTCAGGGTCTGCGCTGAAAAAGATGCCTGCTTCAACGGTTCCCACCTCGTTTCTGCCAAATCGTAAAGGGCTGTTTGGAAAGCCTTGCATAATTGCGCCGGGTCACACCGTCCGGGGAGAGCGGCACCTCGGGAAATACGGCATCCCGCAGGTAGGGCACCCCCAGCGCCGAGACCCGTGTCAGCCCGAACAGCACGCCCAGTGCGCAGACGGCAAGGCCCACAGGGCCCGCCAGCCCAGCCGCCGCCAGCACCACCAGCCGCAGAATGGTCGCCACCTCGTAGAGCGAGGGCGTGACAAACACGGCAATAGATGCAATGGCCGCTGTCAGGATGACCGGTGTGCTCATCAACCCGGCAGCAATGGCGGCATCCCCGATGATGAGGGCAGCGATCAGACTGACCGAATGCCCCAAGGTCTGGGGCATCCGCAGGCCCGCTTCCCGGATGATCTCCAGCATCAGGATGACCAACAGCATTTCCCCGAACAGCGGCAGGGGCGTGGCCTGTTCAGCGGCTTCGATTTTGAAGAGCAGCTGGGGCGGCAGCAGCTCCGGCAGGTAGACCGCCCAGCAGACGAACGCCCCCGGCAGAAAAATGCTCAGGTAGAATGACGTGTATTTCAGCACCCGCAGAAAGGACGCAAAATAGGCCGTGCCTGCGTAATCATCCAGACACTCAAAGTTCTCGCGGAACAGGGTTGGCAGTACCAGCGCCGAGGGGCTGCCGTTGACCAGAATGATAATTTTTCCCTCCCGCATCTTTGCCGCCGCCACGGCAGGCCGCTCTGTGTAACTCACAGGCGCAAAGGTGCGGACCTTGCAGGGGAACAGCCAAGGCACAAAGTAGCTGGAATCCAAAAGCAGCTGCGGCTTTGCCTGCTGCAAGACCTGCCGCACCCTCTGCACGGCTTCGAGGTCGGCACTGTCCTTGCAGTAACAGAGGGCGTACTCCGTCTTCATCTCGCAGTCGGCCTGGTCGATCTCCATCACAAGGGCAGCGGTACGGAAGCACCGCCGCAGCAGGCTGATATTCACCCGGAGCAGGTCGGC
>CALDLZ010000474.1 GCA_937915335.1 uncultured Faecalibacterium sp. | reverse complement strand
GTCCCTGAACCGCGCTTACAGCGTTACCCGGCAGACGGGCTCCACCATCAAGCCCATCGGCGCTTACGCCCTGGGCATTGAGTACGGCCTTGTGAACTGGTCCACCATGCTCAACAACTCGCCCCTGTACCAGAAACAGGACATGGTCATCCGGGACGAGGATTACTGCCGCAAGAACGGCCTGATGGGCCTTTCCGACAGTCAGCTGAAGGCCTACCCCAACGCGTGGCGCAGCTGGCCCCGCAACTACGGCGGCAACTACGGCGACGGCAATGACGTGCCCCTGTGGAACGGTCTGGCCCGCTCGCTGAACACCATCGCCATCCGTGTGGGCGACCTGGTGGGTGCAAGCAACATCTTCAACTTCGTCTACAACACCCTGCAGCTGACCACCCTTGACCCCGCCAACGACGTGGGTCTTGCCCAGATGGTCATGGGCAGCCAGACCCACGGCGTGACCCCCACGGCACTGGCCGCCGCCTTCCAGATCTTCTATGACGGCGAGTACACCACCCCGCACCTGTACACCCGTGTGCTGGATCGGGATGGCAACATCTACCTTGAGAACAACGCCACCAGCTATCAGGCCCTGACCCCGCAGACGGCCTATATTATGAACCGTCTGCTCAAGAACGTGCTGTACTCCAACGTGGGCACCGCCAGCGGCCGCTACCCCAACTCCAACGGCATGGAGTCCTTTGGTAAGACCGGTACGGCCAGCGACGAGAAGGACCTGTGGTTCGTGGGCGGCACGCCCTACTACGTTACCGCTGTCTGGTGGGGCTACGACGCGCCTTACGATATGACCAACACCCTGAGCAAGGATCAGGCCAAGACCCGCACCTGCGTCAACGCCTGGAAGGCCTATATGGAGCAGGTGCAGGCGAACCTGCCCTATAAGGCGTTCCCCACCGCCGACGGCGTGGTGGAGCGCGCCTACTGCACCCAGAGCGGTCTGCTGGCCGGGGCCAACTGCCCCAGCCGCGCCACCGGCTACTACCGCGCCGATGACCTGCCCGATACCTGCAACTACTCCCACAGCAGCGGCGTGAGCTCCAGTGCCGCCAGCACCGACACCACAGCGGATACCCCCGCCGTGGGACAGGACACAACCGGGTTGGATACAGACTAACAGTGTTACTTTTTCAAATCTGGTGACCTGACCCACCACTTCACACAACAAAACTGGGTAATCTGACAAAAAAGCATCCGGTCTCTTGCAATGCAGGGGGCCGGATGCTATTATATTCCCTGTAAGAACACTTGTGTTTGTGAGGTGAACAAGTTGGAACGCCGATTCTATCTGGTGGATGCGGAAGTGCTGCCCGAGGTTTTCCTGAAGGTGGTCAAGGCCAAGGAGCTTCTGGCCAGCGGCGAGGCGCGCAGCATCTCGGCTGCCACCCGCAGCGTGGATCTTTCGCGCAGCGCCTTTTATAAATATAAGGACTGCATCTTTGATTCGGAGAACAGCCGCGAGGTCGTTACCGTGATGGCGACCCTGCGGGACGAGACCGGTGCCTTGCAGAGCCTGCTGGCGGGCATCAGCGCCGCCGGTGCCAGCATCGTCACCATCAACCAGTCCACGCCGGAGAATGGCGCGGCGCTGGTGGCGGTCACCATCCGTACCGACACCATGCAGATGACCCCCGACGAGCTGACGGAAAAATTGAGCCGTCAGCGGATGGTCGTGGGCGTGCACTGCGGGTATAACCTGTAAGCGAACCGGAAACAGTTTAGAAATAGGAACGAGGGCTGAAACATGGCAAAAATCGCAATTTTGGGCTTTGGCACGGTGGGCAGCGGCGTGTACGAGGTGCTCTGCCGCAACGCCGCGGGCGTTTCCCGCCGGGCGGGGGAGCCCGTGGAGGTCAAGTACATCCTCGACCCCAAGGATTTCTCTAACCACCCCGCCGCGCACCTCTTTGTCAAGAACTTTGACACCATCCTCGAGGACCCGGAGATCAAAGTGGTCGTCGAGACCATCGGCGGCACCCGCTTTGCCTACCCCTATGTGAAGGCCTGCCTGGAGAGCGGCCGGAGCGTCTGCACCTCCAACAAGGAGATGGTGGCCACCTACGGCGCGGAGCTGCTGGCGCTGGCTAAGGAGCATAACTGCGCCTTCCTGTTCGAGGCATCCGTGGGCGGCGGCACCCCCATCATCACCCCGATGCACCAGTGCCTGGCCGCCAATGTCATCACCGAGGTGGAGGGCATCGTGAACGGTACCACCAACTTCATGTTGACCAAGATGGTGCGGGAAAACCTGGGCTTCGACGAGGCCCTGAAGATCGCCCAGGAGCTGGGCTACGCCGAGACCAAGGACCCCGGCGACGACGTGGACGGCCGGGATGCCTGCCGCAAGATCGCCATTCTGTCCTCGCTGGTCTGCGGCCC
>CALDLZ010000473.1 GCA_937915335.1 uncultured Faecalibacterium sp. | reverse complement strand
GTATTTTTTGATGTCCAGCACCAGCGTGGGCAGCAGATAGTCGTTCCAGACCCACATCGTTTCCAGAATGGCGGTGGAGATCATGGTGGGCTTCAGGATGGGGAAGACGATCTTGAAGAAGATCTGGATGGGGTTGCAGCCATCGATCATGGCAGCTTCCTCAATCTCGATAGGCACGCTCTTCATGAAGCCGGTGAACATGAACACGGCCAGACCGGCACCGAAGCCCAGATAGATGATGCAGATGTTCCACGGGGTGTTCAGCTTGAGCTGGTCAGCGGTCTTGGACAGGGTGAACATGACCATCTGGAAGGGAACGACCATTGAGAACACGATGAGCAGGTTCATAAACTTGCTGAGCTTGTTGTTCACACGGGTCAGATACCAACCCGTCATGGAGCAGCAGAGCAGGATCAGAACCACACTGGTGATGGTGATGACCAGGCTGTAACCCAGACTGGACAGAAAGCCCATTTTGGTCACGCCGTAAACGTAGTTGGACAGGCCCGCAAAGGTCTCCTTGGTGGGCAGCTGGAAGACGGTGGAAGTGGTAAAGGTGCCCTCCTTCTTCAGGCTGTTCAGTAAGATCAGCACGATGGGGTAGACCCACAGCAGGCAGAGCAGGGTCATAATGACAGTAAGGATATTATCCCACAATCTTTTCTGTTTAGGCATTACTGCTGCACCTCCTTGGAGCGGGTAAAGTGGAGCTGGATCAGAGAAATAACGACCACGATCAGGAAGAACACCACAGCCTTTGCCTGACCGATGCCCTTCCACTGGGCACCGGAACGGCCATAGAAGGTGTTATAAATGTTCAGGGCCAGCATTTCACTGGCGTTGGCGGGCTCGCCTGCGGTCAGGGCCACGTTCTGGTCGAACAGTTTGAAGCTGTTGGTCAGGGTCAGGAAGGTGCAGATGGTAATGCTGGGCATCACCATGGGAATCTTGATCTTGAACAGGATCTCGCGGTCGTTGGCACCGTCGATCTTGGCGGCCTCGATCAGGTCACCGGGCACGCTCTGCAGGCCGGCAACGTAAATGATCATCATGTAGCCGATCTGCTGCCAGCACATCAGGATGACCAGACCAACGAAACCGGCCTTGGCATCCAGAGCCAGCAGGGGTTTCTGCAGGTTGGCCAGCACACCGTTCAGCAGGATCTGCCAGATGTAGCCCAGCAGGATGCCGCCGATCAGGTTGGGCATAAAGTAGACGGTACGGAAGATGTTGGTGCCCTTGATGCCGCGGGTCAGTACCAGTGCAATGGCAAAGGCGCAGACATTGATGAGAACGGTGGACACCACGGTGAACGCCGCCGTAAAGCCGAAGGCGTGCAGGAAGGTGGAATCCTGGAACACGGAAATGTAGTTCTGGATCCCCACAAAGGTAGTCTTGGACACAGTGGTGAACCGCTGGAAGGAAAGATAAATGCCCCAGATGAAGGGCCAGATAAAGCCGATGATGAACGCGATCAGCGTAGGCAGCACGAACACCGGCCAATATTTGCTGATGGCCTTTTGCATGATGTACCTCCAAAAAGAAGGGAGACGGGCGAACCAATCGCCCGCCTCCCATTACGGTTTACTCAGTTGGGAACATAGAGGAGCTTAGCCGTTTGCCAGCTTGTACTCCTTGGCCCAGCCATCGACAAAAGCAGTGACCACATCGTCCCAGCTGCCGGTGCCTGCTGCATAAGCGGTCAGGGCAGAACCTACGCCGTTCTTCCACTCCTCGGAAGGCATGGTGGAGAAGCACCAGTCAACGCTGGTCTTACCCTCGGCAACATATTCGTTTGCAATTGCGATCAGGGGGTTGGTGGAGTCCTTAGCGGCCTTGAAGGGAATCACGAAGCCCATGTCGTCGGCCATAGCGCTGGTGCCCTTGTCGGAGGTGACACACCAGTACAGGAAGTCCAGAGTAGCCTGGATATCCTCATCGGAAGCGGTGTTATTCACGCACCAGTAGTTCTCAGAACCGGTGCACAGGCCCTGGTTCTCTTCGCCCTCGACACCAATGTAGATGGGCAGCATACCCAGGTTATCGTCGCCCAGAGAGGAGATATCGGAGTATGCCCAGGTGCCGTTCTGATAGAAGACGGCCTTCTTGTCAACGAACTCAGCCACAGCGTCGTTGCCAGTCTTGGAAGCCAGCAGCTTGGGGTCGCAGGTGGAATCGGTGATGTACAGGTCCCAGATCTGCTTATAGTTGTCCAGGTAGGTGCCCTTGATGGCATCGGTGGAGCTGATGCCATCAGCCTTGTACTCGTAGTAGATGGGCAGGTTTGCCAGATGGGTCTTGAAACGCCAGTCAGAAGAACCATCCATACCGGCGGAAGTGAAAGCACCCTCAACGCCCAGCTCGTCCTTACGGGCCTGGATGTCGTCAGCGACCTTCTTCAGATCGTCGAAGCCCTTGATATCATCCTGAGTGTAGCCGGCGGCCTCCAGCAGCTCCTTGTTGTAGATGATGCCGTAGGTCTCGATAACGTATGCGATACCGGCAACAGCGTCACCGTCCTTCAGTGCGAAGGAATCGCTGGTCAGCTCGCCGTACAGCTGACTGCCGGACAGATCATAGCAGTAATCCTTCCAGTTGGCCAGACCCACAGGGCCGTTGACCTGGAACAGGGTGGGAGCCTCGCTCTTCTCCATCTCGCTCATCAGGGTGGTCTCGTACTGGCCGGAAGCAGCGGTGACGACGGTTACAGGCACGCCGGTCTCCTTGGTGTACTCAGCGGCCAGATCCTGCCAAGCCTGATCCTGCTCGGGCTTGAAGTTCAGGTAGTAGACCTTGCCGTTGGCACCGGTGGCAGATGCGGAAGCAGCGGTAGAACCGGCGGCAGAGA
>CALDLZ010000472.1 GCA_937915335.1 uncultured Faecalibacterium sp. | reverse complement strand
TCCGCCACGGCATCGTCCAGCAGTTCTTCCCGAATTTGCTTTTTGTAATCGCACTTATGCCCACGGATCATGGAGCGATGCTTACAGCCGTAATAATAAAAGTCCTTGTACTTGGTGCCGTCCGCTTTGTGCTTGATGCTTTTATTCCCATACATTCCGGCTCCGCAGACAGGACATTTTACAATGCCAGAGAGCAAATGTACGTGTTCATCCTTCCCGCGGTTGACGTGTTCGTATTTCTTGGCCTGTGCCAGCAGCTTCACCTGTGCCGCCTGCCAGACTTCTTCCGAAATAATCGGTTCGTGCAAACCATCTGCCAGCAGGTAGTTATCCTGCTCCACCAGCTTATACTCGTTTCTGGTGCCGCGCACTTTTTCCATCTTGCGGCGGCCATAGGCAATTTTTCCGCAGTACACCGGATTTTTCAGAATCAGCCGGATCAGGTGTGCATCAAACAGGGGATTCTTCCCATTCTGCCGGGGAATCTTGCGGATACCGTGGTTTTCCAAATACTTTGCGATGCCGTTTGCGCCAATGTCCGTGTGAACATACTGGTCATAGATGACACGGATCGCCTCTGTTTCCTCCTCGTTGATCATCAATTTTCCATCCACCAGCCGATACCCATAGGGAGCAAAGCCGCCATTCCAACGGCCCTCTCTTGCCTTTTGGATGCGGCCCTCCATGGTTTGGACACGGATATTTTCACGCTCGATCTCTGCTACGGCAGACAGAACAGAAATCATCAATTTACCTGCGTCCTTGGAAGAATCAATTCCATCTTCCACACAGACCAGATTGACGCCAAAATCCTGCATGACCTGAAGGGAAGAGAGCACGTCTGCCGCATTTCTGCCAAACCGGGACAATTTGAACACCAGAACATAAGACACGCCGTCTTTGCCAGATTTGATGTCCTCCATCATCTGGCTGAATTGCGCCCGGCCCTCGATAGACTTGCCAGACTTTCCCGCATCCTCGTATTCGCCGGCGATCTCATAATCGTTATAGGCTGCGTAGGCTTTCATTTTAGCCTTCTGGGCATCCAGCGAGTAGCCGTCCACCTGCATAGCGGTGGAGACTCTGGTGTAGGTGTAAACTTTTATTTTCTCTTTCTGCATCTTAATCTTCCTCATGTGGTGCGAATCCAAAAATGGATTGGGCATTCTTAACTTGGATCAGAAGAATCATCCTGTTTTTCCGCCTCTGTTTTGGCCGTTTTTCCCAGCTGCTTAATGGTCTTCAGATATTCTTTCTCCACAGGGGAAAGAGTTTGTGCCTGATAGCGTTTATATTCTGCTTTTGCTTTTTCCATCGCCTGTGCATGACTAATTTTCCCTGCATGGGTCAGCACTTCTTCACCGGTCGCCCGAAGAATATTGTCCAGCTGCTCCACATAATCGCTCATATACATGGGCCGGTGACGGATGGCCTGCACCTCGGCAAAATCAAAATAACCGGATACCATCTGATTCAACACCCGAAGTTCTTCCTCTGTCAGATAATTCTTGGCAATCCCAATATCTTTTGCCGTGGGGAAGTCGCCCGAAAAAGTGGTAAGCCCCATAAACGGCTTATCTGCATCGGCCCGCTCATAGATCACTTCCGCAGCCGTATGTCCATGCGCCGCATAATGGAGTTTGTTCTGCACCATTTTGAAAAACGCAACAGATTCCGCACTTCTGGGGTTATAGTCTACACTGGTGGCGTACAAATCCAACACCTGACGATACATCACTTTTTCCGAAGAACGAATGTCCCGAATCCGTTCCAGCAGTTCGTGCCAATAGTTGCCACCGCCCAAATTTTTCAGGCGCTCATCGTCCATCGTGAAGCCCTTGATCATATATTCTTTCAAGCGTTCCGTGGCCCACCGGCGAAACTGGGTGGCAATTAGGGATTTTACCCTGTACCCCAAAGAAATGATCATATCCAGGTTATAGAAAGGCAGTTCTCTGGTTACTTGCCGGTTGCCCTCCATTCGAACCTGTCGGAATTTCCGACAGGTTGAAACCTCGTCCAATTCGCCTTCTTCATAGATGTGGCCGATATGCTCCACAATGTTGCTTCTGGATGTATGGAACAATTCCGCCATCTGCTGCTGCGTCAGCCAAACAGTCTCGTCTACAAACCGGCACTCTACCTTTGTGAGC
>CALDLZ010000471.1 GCA_937915335.1 uncultured Faecalibacterium sp. | reverse complement strand
GGCTGGTGATGTCATCCGCAGGGAAAGCGCCGGTAGCAGGGTCGATGGGCAGCTGGCCGGAAACATAGACGGCCGCACCGGTAGCGGCGATGCCCTGAGAGTAGGGACCGATGGCGGCGGGTGCTGCGGGAGAAGTGATCTGATTCTTTGCCATGATAGAAACAACTCCTTTGACTTTAAGAATACCGAAATCATCGTGATAATTTATTTATCACTTGTTGATGTGATTATACAATATCACACAGCAAATGTAAATACTTTTTGGAGAATTTTCTTATTGAGATGATAAGAAATTTATTAGCCGAATTTGTGCAGATTGCTAACTTGCGCTCTGCCGCAGGATTCTATATAATAGATGATAATAAAATGATTGCGGTGAAAAACAGGAGGACAACGATGTGACTGACCAGGAATTGCTGAAGTGCTACACGGATTTCGTTCCCTTTCTGGCGGCGGTGTGCGGCCCGGGCTGCGAGATCGTCGTCCACGACGTGACCAACCCGGAAATGTCGGTGGTGGCCATCGGAAACGGAATTTCCGGCCGAGATATCGGCGACCCCATGACCGACCTTGCACGGGAGTTGCAGGAGAAGGGAACCTATGCGGATACCGAATCCATGCTGAACTACAAGGGCAGGACCAAGAGCGGTGAGTTTCTGTCCTCAACTTATTTTATCAAGAACGAGGGGCGGCTCATCGGGATGCTCTGCGTCAACAAAGAGCTTGCCGCCGCACAGGAGCTGAATATTGCCCTGCGTGGCCTGCTGGACCGTTTCAACCTGGTTGCCCCGCCGGAGGATTCCCCCTCCGAGGATCTGAGCAGCCCGTTGGAAAGCGTGATGCACTCCCGCATTGCGGAGATCATCAGCAAGGAGGGTACGCCTCCGGCTCACATGACCATGCAGGAAAAGATCCGTGTGGTACATAAGCTGGATGCGGACGGCATCCTGATGATGAAGGGTGCGGTCGCGGAGATCGCGGATCAGCTTTCGGTCTCGGTGCCCACGATCTATCGGTACCTGAATAAACCGCAGGGATGAGAAAAAACTGAACCAAAAAAGCAGAGACGCTTGGGAAAGCTTCCTAAGCGTCTCTGCTTTTTGTGCTTTTATCTTACCACATCACAACCCGGTTGGAAAGGGCAAAACTGCACAAATAATAAAAAAGTTATCGACTGATTTTTTGATTCTCAAAACAAAAATCCCCTGCATCACACCAGAGCGATGCGGGGGATCTGAACTTTCTCAGCCGGAGAAAGTGGTGCTATTTACTGCTCAGGAGCAGAGAAAGCGATGGGGGTAGCGCCTGCGGCAGCGTCAACGCTCAGCAGGGAGATGGGAGCGACCTCATAGTGCAGGGTATCGAAGCTCTGGGTATCGCCGCTCTCGGTGGTGAACTCCAGGACATAGGTGCCGTCCTGTGCGGCATCCTCGGGCAGGGTCAGTACGACGCTGTCGCCGTCAGCCAGGCCGTCAGCAGCCAGGTTCTCGCCCTTGTCCTCAGCGCCAGCCTCGTACAGGTACAGCTCGGTGACGTTCTCGCCGGTGGTGTTGTAAACGGTGTACTCGGCAGGCTCAGCCTCAGCCTCGCTGGAAGCAGCCTCAGAGCTTGCGGCCTCGGAGCTTGCAGCCTCGGAAGAAGCGGCAGCGGAGGAAGCAACGGAAGATGCGGTGGAGCTGGAAGAAGAACCGCAGGCGGTCATACCAACAGCCAGTGCCAGAGCAGCGGCAACAATTGCAACATTCTTGAGTTTCATTGTGTATTCTCCTTGTTTATGACGAAAAACTTTCTCCATGGACAACTTCTCGTGAAAAGTTGCCCACAGACAACTATTATACTGGAATATGTCGAAAAATACAATAACAAAAGCTTTACAAAAATGTGAAAAATAAAACGGGCCCTCTCCGTCATTGCCTCGCAATGCCCTCTCTCCTGAGGGGAGAGTTTATCCAAGAGCCGCAGTAGACTCCCCCTTTGGGGAGCTGGCAAAGCCGAGGGCTTTGACTGAGAGGGCGGGTTTGATTATTTCGGCTGCCTGCCGATATAGGCCAGAATGCCGCCGTCAGCGTACAAAATCTGTCCGTTGACGAAATCGGAAGCATGGGAAGCCAGGAACACGCAGGGGCCTACCATGTCCTCCGGGTCGCCCCAGCGGCCTGCGGGGGTCTTGGCACAGATAAAGCTGTCGAAGGGGTGACGGCTGCCGTCAGGCTGCGGCTCACGCAGGGGAGCCGTATGGGCGGTGGCGATGTAGCCCGGGCCCATGCCGTTGCACTGGATGTTGTACTGCCCGTATTCGGAAGCAATGTTGCGGGTGAGCATCTTCAGCGCGCCCTTGGCAGCGGCGTAGGCGGAGACAGTCTCCCTGCCCAGCTCACTCATCATGGAGCAGATGTTGATGATTTTGCCCTCCCGCTTGGCGATCATATCAGGCAGAACGGCCTTGGAGCAATTGAAGGCACCGCCTACATGCACATCGATGACATGCAGGAAGTCGGCGTGGCTCATCTCGAGCATGGGCACCCGCTTCATCAGTCCGGCATTGTTCACCAGAATGTCCACAGGGCCCACCTCAGCCTTGATTTTGACGACCATGGCGTTGACGGCATCCTCGTCCGTGACATCGGCCACGAAGCCGTGGGCATCGATGCCGGCGGCCTTGTAGGCGGCCAGACCCTTTTCCAGGCTGTCCCTGTTGGAGCTGTTGAAGCAGACGGTGGCACCGCACCTTGCCATGCCCTCGGCAATGGCAAACCCGATGCCGTGGGCCCCGCCGGTGATCATGGCGACCTTGCCCGTTAAATCGAACATAGAACTATCCATAACAGAGCTCCTACTCTATACAACCTCTCAGTCTCGCATTCGCTCGCCAGCTCCCCTAGTAGGGGAGCCCTTGGCAGTACCCACGAAAGTTTCCAGTTTTGCCAAAGCCTCTCCTATTAGGAGAGGTGGCATCCCGCAGGGATGACGGAGAGGTTTAATTTAAAAAAGCCCCGCACCGGGGGTGCCGGTACGGGGCTTTGAAATGCGATGGAGAAAAGCTTAGCGCTGGATACGGCCGGAACCGTCGCCGCCTGCCAGCTTCTCGACCTCAGCAACAGTCATCATGTTGTAGTCGCCCTCGATGGAGTGCTTCAGAGCAGAAGCAGCAACAGCGAACTCAACAGCATCCTGAGTGCTCTTGCCGGTCAGCAGAGCGTAGATCAGGCCGCCGCCGAAGGAGTCGCCGCCGCCAACGCGGTCGATGATCTTCAGCTCGTACTTCTTAGAGAAGCAGTACTCGTCGGAAGCAACATCGTACAGCATTGCGCTCCAGCCGTTCTCGGAAGCGTTGTGGCTCTCACGCAGGGTGATAGCGACCTTCTCGAAGTGGAACTTGTCAGCCAGCTGCTTGGCAACGCTCTTGTAGCCCTCAGCATTCAGCTTGCCGCCGTAGATATCGGTAGCCTCGGCCTCGATGCCGAACACGTCCTTGGCATCCTCCTCGTTGGAGATGCAGACATCAACGTACTGGCACAGCTCGGTCATAGCGGCACGAGCCTGCTCACGGGTCCACAGCTTGCCGCGGTAGTTCAGGTCGCAGCTGATCTTCACGCCGTGAGCCTTAGCAGCCTTGCAGGCCTCCAGGCAGATCTCAACAACGTTCTGGCCCAGAGCCGGGGTGATGCCGGTGAAGTGGAACCAATCCACGCCCTCGAAGATCTTATCCCAGTCAAAGTCGGAAGGCTGAGCCAGCTGGATAGCGCTGTTGGCACGGTCGTAGATGCAGACAGAACCACGCTGAGAAGCACCCTTCTCGTTGTAGTAGATACCAACGCGGTCACCGCCACGGGTGATCATGCTGGTGTCAACGCCGTAGCGGCGCAGGCTGTTGACAGCGGCCTGACCGATGGCGTGTGCGGGCAGCTTGGTGACGAAAGCTGCATCCAGGCCGTAGTTGGCCAGAGAAACAGCAACGTTAGCCTCGCCGCCGCCGAAGGTGAACTCCAGGTTGTTAGCCTGAACGAAACGCTCATAGTTGAACGGCTGCAGACGGACCATCAGTTCGCCAAAAGTAACGACTTTCATTGGTTTATTCTCCTTTATTCACAGGTGTTTATGACATCCCGCCGCGGGGCGCACCCAGCGCAGCAGGCTTTTACGGAAAAACGGGGCAGATCAGGCCTGAACCAGGTGGAATGCGAAGCCGCCGATCTCGTCTGCGAAGTAGCAGGCGACGGTCTTGCCGTTCTTCACGTTCTTGCTGTCCAGATCGAACTTCACGCCGCGCTGA
>CALDLZ010000470.1 GCA_937915335.1 uncultured Faecalibacterium sp. | reverse complement strand
TTAGATGACCACGAACGGGTCGTCGCCGGTAAAGGCCTTTGCCATGCTCACGGCATGGCCCAGGCCCAGGGTCTGCTTCTGGCGCACAAAGAAGATGTTGGCCAGGTTGGAGATGCCCAGGCACTCCTCCAGTATCTTTTCCTTGCCGGGGGCGGCCAGCTTTTCTTCCAGCTCAGGGCTGCGGTCGAAATGATCTTCGATCACGCTCTGGTTGCGGCCCAGGATGATGAGAATATCAGTGATGCCGGATCGAACGGCCTCCTCCACCAGATACTGGATGGCGGGCTTGTCCACGATGGGGAGCATCCCCTTGGGCATGGCCTTGGTGGCGGGCAGCACACGGGTGCCCAGACCAGCAGCAGGGATGACGGCCTTCGTAACTTTTTTCATGTCTCGGAACTCCTTCATCATATCATTTCAGGCTGAAGCTCAGCCGTAGACCAAATTGATCAGGGCCTGCACATTGGGGCCCAGCAGCAGGGTGAACGCGCTGCCGATGACCATGAGCAGGACAAGGCAGCCAAACACGGCAGCCCAGCTGGTACCGCCCTGGGCACAGAGTACAGCCCTGCGCTGCTCTGCGTCCGGGAATTCGGCCCGGATGCGGCGGATGCGGCCCGCCACGCTCTTACGGTAGAACCACTTGCCGTACAGGCCCCGCACGATCATCAACAGGAAGCTCAACACCGAGCAGACCCGGGAAAGGGTGAGCAGGGCAGAGCTGGAAAGGCCCGGGGCCAGACTGCTGCCGGTGATCTGCAGCATATCAATAAAGGTGGGCAGGGCCAGTACCAGCTCGGCGGCTAGAAAAGCAAAGGCAGGCTTCCACGCCTTGCGGTAGAAGAAATAGAACGGGCCGAACAGCAGGGCCGAAAAACTCATGGAAGCCTTGGTGTGGGACAACTGCATCCGGCAGTAGGCGCTCAGGTAAGCAGGGGAGGCCGGGCCGATAAAATCCGCCCAGTCCTTGCAGGGGATGCCGTCCATGACCTCGTCCTTGCCGAACGCGGCCTGATAGGTCTGGCGCAGGGGATCCACCTGGGGCGCGCCGGTCTCCTGGAACTGACGGTAAAAGGTGGAGTAATCGAACTCCTCACTGTGCCCGTCGGATTCGGCGCGGTCGGCGGGCTCCTGTGCCCCCTCGGGGGGCAGCTCGGCACCGCAGCAGCGGCAAGTGGGCTCACTGCGCAGGGTGCGCTCACCGCAGGCGGGGCAGGTACACAGCTCGCTGTCCTGATAGGGGAACTTCCA